>CANFED010000187.1 GCA_947445995.1 Oxalobacteraceae bacterium
CCGCTCACGCCTGCTGGGAAGAAGCCGCCCAGCGCTACGGCGTCAATCCGGCGATGCTGGTAGCCATCGCGCGCACCGAGTCGGGTCTCAATCCGGAGGCGATCAACCGCAATCGCAATGGCAGCTACGATCTTGGCCTGATGCAGATCAACAGCCGCTGGTTTCCGTTGCTGCGCCAGTACGGTATCGGGGAGCAGCAATTGCATGACCCCTGTACCAGCATCCATGTCGGGGCGTGGATTTTGGCGCAGAACATGCAGCGACTCGGCAATTCATGGGACGCCGTGGGTGCCTACAACTCAAGCCAGCCGGCACAACGTGCTGCTTATGCGCAGCGGGTTTATCGCAACCTGCCGCGCTGACTACGACAACGGAGAACGCTGATGAATACCCCCACCGTGCTGTTTCGCGACCTGTTGCAAGAGATCATAGAACTCGTCAGCATCGGCAAGGTATTTACCGATATCCACATCGAGCAGGACATGCCGATGATGGTGAAGACGCCGCGCAAATGGCAAACCATGAATGCCGAACCGGTACAGCGCGAAGAACTGCTTCCGCTGCTCATGGCCATCGATCCGGAGTGGGAAGAAAAAATCGCCAGCGGGGCGATCGACCGCTCATTCGTGCTAACGCAGTGCCGGCTGCGCTGCAATGTGTACTACAGCGGGTCCCGTGAAAAAATCAAGGTGGCGATCCGGCGCTTGCCACTGCACCCGATCGCAATAGAAAAAACCGGCTTGCCGCTGTACGTGCGCAGCATGCTCGAAGCCACCCGCGGCATCATTCTGGTCACCGGCCCGACCGGCTCGGGCAAGACCACCACGATCGCCGCGATGCTCGATTATTTCAACAGCACCCGCAGCGGCCACATCATCACGATCGAAGAACCGATCGAGTATCTGCTCGAGCGCAAGCAGTCGATCATCTCGCACAAGGAAGTGCCGACCGACACGGCCAGTTTTTCCTCAGGCCTGCGCGAAGCCATGCGGCAAAATCCGGACATCCTGATGGTCGGCGAAATCCGCGATTTCGATACCGCCGATACCTTGTTGCATGCCGGCGAATCCGGCCATCTGGTGCTGGCCACCATGCATACCAACAGCACGCTTGGCGCGTTGTCGAAGTTGCTGGCATTTTTTGGCACCGAGCAGCGCGAACAGCGCGCCGCCGCACTGGCCACTTCCCTCATTGGCGTCATCAGTCAGACTCTGGTGCCCACCGAAAGCGGCGATTCGCTGGCATTGGCCAGCGAACTGCTGTTCAATGATCACCAGCAAATCGCCCACCTGATCGCGGATACCGAAAAATTCCACATGCTGTCCGATTACATGAGGCGCAAGGAAGACAACATGTCACGCAGCCTCAATGATTCGCTGACCCAACTGGTCGTCAAAAAAACCGTCAGCGCCAAGGATGCGATGCGGGCAGCTTACAACCGGGCAGAATTGCATGAAATTCTCAGCAACATGCGCATCGTTCCGGGTGGCACCATCAGCACCCCGTAGACGCGGCCGCTCAGTCCTCGGCAGCGGCCAGACGAATCGTGTATTGCGACGCCTTTTCATCGAGCATGATGACTAGCAGTTTGTGTCGCTGCGCATCTTCGACCAGTTCCTTGAATGAACGATAGCCATAGGCGGATTCATTGAAACCCGGACGACGGCGCTGCATCGTCGACTTCACCATCGAGGCCCAGATTTTTTCATCCGAACCGCGCTCGGCGATCAATGCCTCGACGGTATTGGTCAGGAACTCGAACAGGTCGGCACGCTTGTCCTCTTCGGATTTCACCACAACGGATTTGGCTTCCCGGTTGCCGCTTTTGCTTTCGCCTTTGGCCGTAGCAGGCTTTTTCACGACCGGTTTCTTGCGAGCGGCAATGACCTGCACCAGATCTTCATAGAAAATAAATTCGTCGCAATTGGCGCTGAGCAGGTTCGAGGTGGAATCTTTGACGCCGACCCCGATGACGCGCTTGTTGTTCTCGCGCAGTTTCGACACCAGCGGTGAAAAATCCGAATCGCCACTGATGATGACAAACGTATCAACATGCGCCTTGGTGTAGCAGAGGTCGAGCGCATCGACCACCATCCGGATGTCGGCCGAGTTTTTGCCGGACTGGCGTACGTGCGGGATTTCGATCAGTTCGAAAGCCGCTTCATGCATCGGTGCCTTGAAGTCCTTGTAACGATCCCAGTCGCAGTACGCTTTCTTGACGACGATACTACCCTTGAGCAGCAGACGTTCCAGCACCTTGCTGATGTCGAAAGCGCCGAGCTTGGCATCGCGCACACCGAGCGCGACGTTTTCAAAGTCGCAGAAGAGCGCCATGCTGGTGTTTTCGGGTTGTGCGGCCATCGGCTGGTTTCCTTGTCTGAATGTAGCGGGATGAGGCTACAAAAAATCCTGCGTAGCGGGTTGCAGCAGGATTAACAGCATACATGGAACCAACTGGCTGACCTGCCACTGAATCAATCCTGCCTTGCCAACGGCGCTTAACCGAGCTGCGAGAAGTCCGGTTTCCGTTTCTGGAAAAATGCCGCAAACGCTTCTTTTGCCGCAGGCGCTGTCAGCATCGCACCAAAATCCTTGCCCTCTTCGTGCATGCGCGCTTCGATCGCTGCTGTCTGTGCGCCTTTCATCAGACGCTTGGTGACCAGCATCGACGAGGCTGGCAACAGTACCAGCTTGGCGGCCTGGGCGCGGGCAAACTCAAGCAACTGCTCCACCGGCAGCACTTTGTTGACCAGTCCCATCTGATAGGCTTCATCAGCTGGAAACGCTTCGCCGAGCAACAGCTTTTCAGCGGCACGCTGGTAGCCGGCAAGTTGCGGAAACAGCAGACTCGATGCAGCTTCCGGGCACAAGCCCAGCTGTGAAAACGGCATCATGAATTTGGCGGTCTCCGACGCATAGACCAGATCGCAATGCAACAGCAGCGTGGTGCCAATGCCCACTGCCGCTCCCGACACCGCCGCTACCACCGGCTTGCTGGCATGGCTGATCCGATGCAGGAACTGGTGCACCGGACTGTCCATTCCCTGCGGCGGGTTCTTGATGAAATCCTCCAGATCATTGCCGGCCGTAAAAATCTGCGGATGGCCGGTGATCATGATGACGCGCACCTCGGCATCATTCTCTGCATCGCGCAACGCATCGGCCATGGCCTGGTACATCGCGGCAGTGATCGCATTCTTCTTCTCGGGACGATTGAATTGCATCGTCAGGATGCGGTCTTCCTTGCTGATCAAGATATCCATCTGGTCTCCTGTACTGCTGTGTATGAGAGTTCAACGCGCGGGCATCTTAAAATACCAAAAAGCATAATCCCGGAAAATCCCGCGCAAAAAATTACATCCGTTCGAAGATGCCGGCCGCACCCATGCCGGTACCGACGCACATCGTCACCATGCCGTACTTCAGGTTCTTGCGACGCAACGCATGGATCACGGTCGCCGAGCGGATCGCGCCGGTGGCACCGAGCGGATGGCCGAGTGCAATCGCGCCGCCCATCGGATTGACCTTGGCCGGATCGAGCCCGAGGTCGTTGATGACGGCCAGTGATTGCGCGGCAAACGCTTCGTTCAGCTCGAACCAGTCGATCTGGTCCTGCGTGATCCCTGCCGCACGCAACGCCGCAGGAATGGCTTCCTTCGGACCGATGCCCATGATTTCCGGTGGCACGCCGCGTACTGCAAACGAGGCAAAGCGTGCCAGCGGCGTCAGGTTGAATTGCTTCAGGATTTTTTCGCTGACGATGATCAGCGCACCGGCACCGTCGGACATCTGCGAGCTGTTGCCGGCCGTGACCGAGCCCTTGGCGGCGAACACCGGCTTGAGTTTACCCAGCGACGCCAGCGTCGATTCGGCGCGCGCACCTTCGTCCTGATTGACGGTACGGGTACGCAAATCAATCTGGCCGGTGGCCAGGTTCGGTACGCGCTCGATGATGTCGAAGGACGTCATCTCGTCATTGAATTCACCGGCCTGCTGCGCGGCGATCGCCTTCATGTGCGATTGCAGCGCGAACTCGTCCTGCGCATCGCGCGAGACTTTCCATTGCTGCGCGACTTTTTCGGCGGTCAATCCCATGCCGTAGGCCATGCCGATGTTCTCGTCCTTGAAGATGTCCATGTTCATCGATGGATGGAAACCCATCATCGGCACCATCGACATCGATTCGACACCCGCGGCGATCATCACGTCGGCCTGACCGACGCGAATCCGGTCGGCTGCCATCGCGACAGCCGTGATGCCGGACGCGCAGTAACGGTTGACGGTGACGCCACCGACGGTCTTCGGCAGACCGGCCAGCAGCACTGCCATGCGACCGATGTTGAGGCCTTGCGCCCCTTCCGGAAACGAACAGCCGACGATGGCATCTTCGATCGTGGCCGGGTCGAGGCCCGGCACTTGCAGCAGGGCCGACTGGATCGCGCGGACCAGCAGGTCATCGGGACGGGTGCTGCGGAACATGCCGCGTGGCGCTTTGCCGATCGGCGTGCGGGTCGCGGCAACGATGTAGGCGTCTTGAAGTTGTTTGCTCATGTGATTCTCCTGTACTGCGTGTTGGTGTCGGAACGGGGCGCGGCCGGTGGCCGGCGCCCTGCTGCGCGTCTTAGTTCCGGACTGGTTTCCCGGTCTGCATCATCCCCATGATCCGTTCCTGGGTCTTCGGATGATTGAGCAGTTCCATGAACGCCTTGCGCTCCAGATCGAGCAGCCACTGCTCGTTGACCAGACTGCCTTCGTCGACATCGCCGCCGCACACAATGGCGGCGATCATCGTGCCGAGCTTGTAATCATGCGCGGAGATGAAGCCACCGTCACGCATGTTGACCAGCTGGGCCGACACGGTGGCGATGCCGTAGCGTCCGGCCACTGGCACCAGCGATGGCATCGGTGCGCGATAACCGGCATCGAACATCGCGCGGGCTTCGACCTTGGCGACATGCAGCAATTCGTAGGCATTGAAGACGATCACGTCGGTCGCTTTCAGGTAGCCCATTTTTTGCGCTTCGTGCGCCGACTTCGACACGGCCGCAGTGGCCGCATGGGTGAAGTAGTTTTTCAGGAATTGCAGCAAGTCGGTGCCCTTGGCATCGGCCGCGGCGCGCAGTGCGGCTTCCTTCAGACCACCGCCGGCAGGAATCAACCCGACGCCAACTTCGACCAGACCGATATACGATTCGATCGACGCAACCCGTTTGGCCGCGTGCAGCATCAGCTCGCAACCACCACCGAGCGCCAGTCCCGAGACGGCCGCGACCACTGGCACATTGGCGTACTTCAGTGCCTGATGCGCCTGCTGCAACTTGACCACTTCCGGTTCGATCGCCTTGATGCCGCCGGACATGAACAGCGGCAGCATCGATTGCAGGTCGGCACCGGCCGAGAACGCGCCGCCTTCGGCGGCATCGGCGTTCCACAGCACCAGCCCTTTGTAGTTGGCTTCGGCCTCGGCAATCGCTTTCGCCAGACCGGCGATGACGCCGGCACCGATCACGTGCATCTTGGTTTTCAGCGACAGGATCAGGACCTCGTCACCCTGATGCCAGATGCGAACCGACTCGTCTTCAAAGACGGTGGTGCCAGCGCTGCGACCGTCGACCGCGCCTGAGCCGAGCACGGGTGCGCGGAAGGCCTGGCGCTGATACACCGCCAGTTCGGAGCGGCCGACCTGGGTCTTGCGCGACGCCGAATACGAACCGTCTTCGGCATGCACTCCGGTGCGGCCGTCAAAGACCCAGGCCGGCAACGGTGCGGCGCTCAGTGCCTTGCCGCCATCGATGTCTTCCTTGACCCAGGTCGCGACCTGCTGCCAGCCGGCGGCTTGCCAGGTTTCGAACGGTCCGAGGTTCCAGCCGAAACCGAAGCGCAACGCAAAATCGACATCACGCGCGTTGTCGGCAATCGACGCCAGATGGATTGCGATGTAATGGAATACGTCGCGGTAAATCGCCCACAAAAATTGCGCTTGCGGGTTGGTCGAATCGTGCAGTGCCTTCATCCGCTTGGCCGGATCTTTCTCTTTCAGGATGCGCGCGACGATGTCGTCGACCTTGCCGCCACCGGCGACATAGCTCGCGCTGGCGGCGTCAATGCGCAGGATGTCCTTGCCGACTTTTTTGTAGAAACCGGCACCGGCTTTTTGTCCCAGCGCGCCCTGCTCGATCAGCTTGGCCAGCAGCGGCGGCGTCGCGTAGGTGCTGTAGAACGGGTCGTCTTTGAGGTGATCCTGCATGGTCTTGATGACATGACCCATCGTGTCCAGACCGACCACGTCGGCGGTGCGGAACGTGCCCGATTTGGCGCGACCGAGCTTGGCACCGGTGAGGTCATCGACGACATCGACCGACAGGCCGAACTTGTCGGCTTCGTGGATGGTTGCCAGCATGCCGAAGATGCCGACGCGGTTGGCGATGAAGTTCGGCGTGTCGATAGCGCGCACGACGCCCTTGCCCAGTGTCGAGGCGAGGAAGCCTTCGAGCTGGTCGAGGATAAGTGGGGCCGTAGCAGCAGTCGGAATCAGTTCGACCAGATGCATGTAGCGCGGCGGATTGAAAAAATGCACGCCGCAAAAGCGTGCCTTGAGTTCGGCATCGAAGCCTTCCGACAAGGCCGTGATCGACAGGCCCGACGTGTTCGAGGCAAAGATCGCGTTCGGGGCGATGTGCGGCGCGACCTTTTTGTAGAGGTCGTGCTTCCAGTCCATGCGCTCGGCAATGGCTTCGATGATCAGGTCGCAACCAGCCAGCAGGTCGAGGTTGTCTTCGTAGTTGGCCACTTCGATCAGTGCGGCGTCATCCTTGTTGCCGAATGGCGCGGGGCTAAGTTTTTTCAGGTTCTCGATGGCGCGCAGGACGATGCCGTTCTTGGCACCTTCCTTAGCGGGCAGATCGAACAGCACAACCGGAACACGCGCGTTGATGCAATGCGCAGCGATCTGCGCACCCATGACGCCGGCGCCGAGGACGGCGACTTTTTTAACGATGAAATTGGACATGATTGGAATCCTTGAAAGTTGCGTGAAGCGGGAGGCAATGAGGGTCGCTCGCGTGGGCACAACGGCGTGCCCACCCTACCAGGACATGTGTCCCGCGCGGGCAACATTGCGCCCCGTAGGGTGGGCACAGATTCACCGTGCCCACGCGCGCGAACCACCCAGGCTAGAACAAATCAGCATCCAGCGCCATCAAACTGGCGCTACCCGAACGGGCCTGACGAATCAGCATCGCCGTCTCCGGCAACAGCCGTGCAAAATAAAAGCGCGCCGTACCGAGCTTCGATTGATAGAACTTGTCGCCACCATCCTGCTTTTCGAGCGCGATCTTGGCCATGCGGGCAAAGAAGTACGCATACACCATGTGTCCGACCACACGCAGATACGGCACGGCAGCCGCGCCGACTTCATCCGGATTCTGGAACGCCTTCATGCCGATTTCCATCGTCAGCTTGGTGACCTTGTCGCCAAGGTCGGCCAGTGGCGTGATGAATTCGGACATCGCTTCATCGGTGCCGTTTTCTTCGACGAAGGCTTGCACTTTCGCGCCGAACTTGCGCAGCTTGGCGCCGTTATCCA
>CANFED010000188.1 GCA_947445995.1 Oxalobacteraceae bacterium
GGGCGGCATCGCGATGGCGCTGTGTCCGCTCGATCAGTCCGGGTTGATGGTGGTGGCGCTGGTGGTGCTGGGTGTCGGGCTGGGGTTCCAGTTCCCGACCTCGATGGTGGCGACGCAGAACGCGGTATCGGTCGGGCATATCGGTGTGGCGACGGCGCTGACATCCCTGTCGCGCTTGCTCGGTGGCGCGGTGGGCGTGGCGGTGTTGTCGTCGCTGCTGACGACGCTGTTGCGCCATGCGTTGCCGGACGCACCGGCTGAGCTTTTTGCATCGCTGATGTCGGACTCGTCCGGACGGGTCGCGGCGGATGGTGCGTTTCGTCAGTTGTTCCTCATTAGCGCCGCATGTTCGGCATTGGCACCGCTGCTGATCCTGCAATTGTCGGAGAAGGAATTGCGGGGCAAGAGCACGCCTGGTGCTGCTGTAAAACCCTAGCGCGGAGCGGACTGCGACGCGCAGTCTTGGTCTCGGTGGCCCACGGCGCTTGATTACGGGGGCTTTATTGCTGGTGTGATTTCCCCCCATTCTTGCGCGGTGTCTGCGTCCTTCATGCTAAATGATTGCGGCATTGGAATGGGATGCTGCCTGATCGGGTTGTCGCCTTGCCCTTGGTGGCTTGATGCCAGAATCGGTGACGCTTAATTCAGGGGCGAAATTATTTGATATTTGCGTAGCGGAACTTTTTCTCCCCCTGGAATACCCATGTGCAACGGGGTTGCTGGAGGTTGCAGTGACTCTCAACGTCGTGAGAACGAGAAATGGTCGCCTACCTAAAAAACCACTGCGAGATACTTCATGTCAAGAATAAATAAAAGTCCAGTCCTTACTCCTTCCGATCTGGTTGCAACCAGTGACGCTACAAACCCGGACCAACAAGGCATCACGGACACGCCTCCTCGCCTCCCTCGACATCCGGAATACCCTGCAGGATTGCGTCGTTGGAATAGCCTGCCATGCAATTTTAAAATGGAAACAACTCTGCATGATATTGCTGCAGATCGTCAGAGTTTGGCTCCACATGTGGCTCGAAGAAATGAGCTACTTGAGCACGGTGAGATTCCTGTAGTGGCGAATAGGGTGCAGTCGATGCAGGAAGCAAGCAGGCGGCTTCATCTTTTGACCAGTTTGCCGCAAACGCATGAAGAACGCACCGGGCTCCTGGATCAGTTGGAGAGATCGAGCCTAGCAGGCAAGATTAACGAGCACACTTATGTTTCGTATGCTGATGCAGTGATGCGTGTTTCCCAGCGCCATGAGAATCAAATTCAGGATACGTCGGTTTTCAGCATGATGGCTTCACGAGTTCACTACTTGCATGCAGACCAAATGCTGGAGGGATTCAATACTATCCTTGACAGAACACATGATCCGGTGGTCCTCAGTATTCTCGCTACACAAGTTCATCATTTGCAGGCAGATCAAATGCTAGGGATATTCGAGGTTATCCTGGCCAGAACACAGAGTCCGGCGGTTCTCGGTATGCTGGTCTCGGGACTTCCCTTTTTGCAGGGAGGGCAAAGGCTGGGGGGATTCAACGCTATCCTGAACAGAACACAGGATACGGCGGTGCTAAGAAACCTGGCCGGGCGAATTCATTCATTGCCTGAAGTGAATCGTGAACAGGCCGTACTGGACATTGATCAACGGCGAGCTGAATTGGCACAAACATAAAAATATTGATTTCACATCATCGGTGATGAAACTGGTGCCCATCGTAAAGGTGCGCTGCACGCGGAGATGTGGCTCCTTCCGAGCTAGAGCGCCCGAAGCTTCAGCGGAGGTCCGGCACAGCTCTCAGCGAACTCGCGCCGGCAGAGCAGGCCACCGATCGCCTCCTGCGCCATAAGCTTTTGTCCAACGCGCAGGCAGGGGCGACTGAAATTATTCCTCGGTAATAATCTGACGCAGCGCCTGTTCGAACACGTCGACCGGCTGGCCGCCGGCAATCAGGTGGCGCTCGTTGATGATCACGGCGGGCACCGAGTTGATGCCCTGCCGGACAAAGAACTTTTCGCGCGCGCGTACCTGATCGGCGAACTCGTCGGTGGCGAGCAGTTTCGCGGCACGGTCGCGGTCGAGGCCGGCCTTGACCGCGACATCGACTAGCACTTCATGCGAACTAGGATCACGGCCTTCGGTGAAATACGCGTCGAACAACGCATGCTTGAGCGCGACTTGCCGGCCTTCTTCTTCCGACCAGTGCAGCAAGCGATGCGCATCGAAGGTGTTGTAGATGCGGCTGTGCGCCGCCATCGCAAAGGTGAAGCCGAGTTCTTCGCCACGCGCGCGGATCATCTCGCGGTTGGCTGCACTCTGGGCCGGTGTTGATCCGTATTTTTCGGCGATGTGTTCGGTGATGTCCTGCCCCTCGCGCGGCATGTTCGGGTTCAGTTCGAACGGCTGGAATTGCATCGTCACTTCGATGTCGTCACCCACGCGGGCAATGGCTTGTTCGAGGGCGATCAGGCCGATGACGCACCAGGGGCACGATACATCGGAAACAAAATCAATTTGCAAATGCTTGGCCATGAAGTTTCCTTGTTAGCTAATTCAGTTAAATCAGTCCATCAAACAGCATGACGTCGACCAGATCGCCGGCGGCGACCGATCCTTGTGCGTCGTGCAGCACTACCATGCAATTGGCTTCGACCATCGAGCGCAGGATGCCGGAGCCCTGTGCGCCGGTGATGCGAACTTGCTGGCAGCCGTCGCTGTCTGTGGAGAGGATGCCGCGCTGATATTCAGTGCGGCCAGGTTTCTTGCGGATGGCGTCGGTGGAGCGCGCCCGCATCAGGGGTGGCGCGCTGGCATCGGCACCCATCATGTGCAGCAGCGCCTGTCGGGCGAGAAAATAAAAGGTCACCATCACCGCGACCGGATTGCCGGGCAGGCCGAACAGGAAGGCGCTCTGGCCGTTCGAGCTGATTTGTCCGAAGGCCATCGGCCGACCCGGTCGCATGCCGATTTTCCAGAACGCCACTTCGCCCAGACGCGCCATGATCTCGCGCGTGTAGTCGGCAGCGCCGACCGAGACGCCGCCCGAGGTGATGATGGCATCGGCGTTTTCGCATGCGTGGCGCAGCGCCGCTTCGAGCGAGTCAGGATCATCCTTGACCACGCCCATGTCGATCAGATCGCAACCAAGCCGCGTCAGCATGCCGTGCAGCGTGTAGCGGTTGCTGTCGTAGACGCAGCCTTCATCGAGCGGCTGGCCGATCGAGCGCAGCTCGTCACCGGTCGAGAAAAATGCCACACGCAAGCGTCGCTGCACCGGGACTTCGGCAATGCCGAGTGATGCCAGCAAGCCAAGGTCCGCCGGACGCAGGATGCGACCCTTGCACAACGCTGCCTGTCCGATTTTCAGGTCTTCGCCACGGAAGCGCCGGTTGTCGCCGCTGCGCACCGCCCCGGCCGGCACGATGATGTGTGATCCAATTGGCTGCGATTGAATTGCGGGCAAGGTAAATTCCTGCGGGATCACGGTGTCGCACTCGGGCGGCATCACCGCCCCGGTCATGATGCGCACGCACTGTCCGGGACCGACGCTACCGGCATGGGCGCGGCCTGCAAAGGCGGTGCCGGCAACGGCCAGCGTGACGTCGGTGCTAGCGAGATCGGCGCTGCGCAGCGCATAGCCATCCATCGCCGAATTGTCGTGCGATGGCACGTCGATTGGCGAGATGATGTCGCGCGCCAGAACGCGGCCTAGCGCGCTGCGCAGTGCCAGTTGTTCGATGCAGTCGATTGGCGTGATGAAGTCAGCGATGATGCGCTGCACAGCGGCGACCGGAACGGCGTCCGGGTCGTAATCCGACAGGCAACTGACGACATCGGCAAGGGAGCGGGTAACTGAGCGGGCAGGTGAGTTCATGAGAATCAGCCAGCCTCGAACTGCCGCAAGTCATCGAGCGTGTTGATATTCCGGAAGGCCGCCTCGTCCTCGAAATGGACTTCAGTCACCGGCAGCGAGGCATACCACGCATCGACCTTGCGGCCACCCTGTTGCAGGAACAGCGTCAGATGCGGCAGCAGCGCGGCCTTCATCAGGCAGAACACCGGATGCGACTGGCGCTGCCCGGCGCTGCCGGTGACGGCCACGGCAAGGTCGGCATTGTTTTCGATGAGGGCGGCTTTCAGGCGTTCGACGAGGTCGGCCGGCAGGAACGGCGAGTCGCACGGCGCAGTGACCAGGTAGGTGGTCTCGCAATGCATCAGGCCGGTCTGGATGCCGGCGAGCGGCCCGGCGAAGCCCTGCATTTCGTCGGGCCAGACGGCGGTGCAGATCGCTTCATAGGCGGCCAGGTTCTGGTTCGCGTTGATCATGATGTCATCGACCTGCGGTGCCAGACGCATCATGGCGTGCATCGCCATCGGTGCGCCACGGAAATTTTGCAAGCCCTTGTCGACAGTGCCCATGCGGGTGCCGCGGCCGCCTGCGAGGATCAATCCGGTAGTGTTCATATGATTCAGCCTCCGATGTACGACATTTCAACTTTGTTGGCGCTGCGCGGCAGACCGATCGTGTCGGCGCTGCGCAGTTCGGAATAGCGGTCCGTGCGTTTGTGCCAGACCTGGCCAATGGCGGCAGAGATTTCGGCATCGCTGTGTCCGGCGCGCATCAGTGCGCGCAGGTCGTGGCCGCCGGTGGCGAACAGGCAGGTGAAGAGCTTGCCTTCGGTCGACAAGCGGGCGCGGCTGCAATCCTGGCAAAACGCCTGGGTCACGCTGGAGATGACGCCGATTTCACCACTGCCGTCGGCATAGCGCCAGCGGCCGGCGGTTTCACCGACGTAATTCGGGTCGATCTGTTGCAATGGAAATTCGCTGCTAATACGCGCGATGATATCGGCGGAGGGCATGACTTCATCCATCTTCCAGCCATTGGTGGCACCGACATCCATGTATTCGATGAAGCGCAGGATCGCCGGCGAGTCCTTGAACTGTCGCGCCATCGGCAGGATTTCCTGGTCATTCATGCCACGCTTGACGACCATGTTGATCTTGATCGGACCGAGTCCGACGGCGTGCGCGACATCGATGCCGTGCAGGACGTCGGCGACCGGGAAGTCGACATCGTTCATCATCCGGAAAGTGGTTTCGTCGATCGCATCGAGCGAGACGGTAACGCGCTTGAGACCGGCATCTTTCAATGACTGGGCTTTTTTGGCCAGCAGCGAACCGTTGGTGGTCAGCGTGATGTCGAGGTCGCGGCCGCTGTGGGTTTTCAGGCGGCTGAGCATCTCGATCAGTTTTTCGAGATGCTTGCGCAGTAGCGGTTCACCACCGGTCAGACGGATTTTCTCGATGCCGTGATCAATGAAAATACGCGCCATGCGGGTAATTTCTTCGAACGACAGCAAGTCTGTTTGCGGCAGGAATTGATAATCCTTGTCGAACAGTTCCTTCGGCATGCAATACACGCAGCGGAAGTTACAGCGGTCGGTGACCGAGATGCGCAGGTCATGCAAGGGGCGCATCAGGCGATCGGTCAGCAGGCCGGTCGGGGCGAGCAAGGTGGCGGGGATGGCCGGCGTCCGGTTTTGCTGGCGCAGGTCCATGATCGGAATGACTCTGTCTGTCATGGGATTTGGTTTTCTCGGTGCATTTTTATCAGGCGAAGAACGATACCATGAGGCCCGCAAACGCACAGGCGACGATCAGTTTGATCGGGCCGACTTTGTAGCGCAACAGCGCGACGCAGGCACCCAGCGTGATGGCCATCGCGATCCAGTCCCATCGTGCCAGACCCTCTTGCAAGCGAAATACGTGGTCGGCAAAAAATACCGCCAGGCTGATGATGACCCCGACCACGGCGGCCGAAATCGCGGTCAGTGGTGCAGTCAGCCGGATGTTGTCGCGGGTCGATTCGACCAGTGGTCCGCCGGCCAGAATAAAAATGAATGACGGCAGGAAGGTGAACCAGGTGGCGACGAAGGCAGCGATGACGCCACCGGCGAGCAGATGCTGGGCACCAAATATTTCCTTGGTCCAGCCACCAACAAATCCGACGAACGCGACGATCATGATCAGTGGGCCCGGCGTGGTTTCACCGAGCGCCAGTCCATCGATCATCTGGACGGCGGTCAGCCACTGGTAGTGTTCGACTGCGCCCTGATAGACATAGGGCAACACGGCATACGCACCGCCAAAGGTCAGCATCGCGGCTTTCGTGAAAAACCAGCCGAGTTGCGCCAGCGTGCCATCGACACCGGAGAGCAGGGCGATGGCGGTCCAGCTCGACAAGGCCAGTCCGATACCGACGCCGCCGGTGAGCGCGAGTCGCGCCGGTGAATAACGTGCATGCGCCGGCGTGGGCGTGTCATCGTCGATTAAGGCCGGTGCGCTGGCGACGGCCGAGGCGGCGTGACTGCCACCGACACGAAACAGTTCCGGCCGCACACGCCCGCCTATCCAGCCGGATAGCCCGGCTGCCAGCACGATCAACGGAAACGGCAAGTGCGCTAGCGCGATCGCGACGAAGGCCAGCACGGCGATGCCGCGCAGCCAGTTATTTTTCAAGGTGCGCGAACCGATCCGGAATGCCGCAGCAAGGACAATCGCGACCACTGCCGGCTTGATGCCGTAAAGAATTCCCGCGACCAGCGGCTGGTTACCGAACTGTAGGTAGACCCAGCCGAGTGCGATCAGGATGAACAGCGACGGCAGCACGAACAGCACGCCGGCCATGATGCCGCCACGGGTGCGATGCATCAGCCAGCCAATGTAGACGGCGAGCTGGGTAGCTTCCGGGCCGGGCAACAGCATGCAGAAATTGAGCGCATGCAAAAATCGCCGCTCGGAAATCCAGCGGCGTTTTTCGACCAGATCCGCATGCATTAGCGCGATCTGACCGGCGGGTCCGCCGAAGCTGATGAAGCCAAGTTTGAACCAGTACCAGAACGCTTCGCGCAAGGAGACGTCGGCAGGCGGGGCAGGGTTGGTCGTCGTGTCAGGTGAGGACATCGGGCAGTTCCATCAAAAATGGTTGCAGTGGACGGTAACAGCGTCCTGATGCAATAAAGGGAGCGTGAGCTCCCTTTCGGTGTGTGGCAGCGGCTTGCCATGCATCAGTGGATGCATGGCAAGCCGGATACTCAGCGTTGCGTTTCGATTTGTACCAGCGGCTCTTCAGCCTGCACGGGTGCAATCTTGCGCTCACGTCGTACCCGTGGTGCTGCTGCAGTATTGGCTGCTGCATCTTGCGCTGCTTTCAGTTTGGCCGGGTCGGTCGCCGCCAGGACCAGACCTGCCGATTTGAGCACATCGGAAAGATCATCTACTTTGGCGGGTGCCGGAGCTGTTCCGACGATTGTTGCGACAGGCTCGGCAGCAACTGGTGCGGGTTCAACGACGACCGCGACTGGCTCGGCAGCAACTGGTGCTGATTCAACGACGGCGACTGGCTCGGCAACGACTGGTGCTGATTCAACGACGGCGACTGGCTCGGCAATGACTGGCGCTGTTTCGATGACGACGGCGACTGGCTCGGCAATGACTGGCGCTGTTTCGACGACGACGGCAACGGGCTCGGCAACGACCGGCGCTGTTTCGATGACGAC
>CANFED010000189.1 GCA_947445995.1 Oxalobacteraceae bacterium
CGTTGAACACACGACGATGCGGGCGTCGGCACCCTTGCCAGCAACCCGGCGCGTCTTGCCGGCAGCTGCGTCTCGGGTCCCTCCCAAGTCGATATCCGCAACCCGACGTCTACCAGCGAGGCAACTCAGCGCGGCGACGACAGCAAAGAGTGACAACGACTGGGAAGAGTTCTGACCGTGGTTTGATGGCGTCGCTTCAGCGGGTCGTACGTTGCGAATGGCGGCTACCATCGGCCAACGCAAACACGTTCGATAATGATTCCGGTGCGCTCTCGGCCGGTGCCATCAGCAGCTTGAACAGATAGGCAACATCGATCATCTGGATCAGCAATTTGCCATCGCTGGCCTGAAAGACCTGCTGCACCAGCAAGCCATTGCCATTGACATGCCCGCCCATCGGCGTACCGGTGAGCGCTTGCGCATCGACCCGCCCGACGCCATGCAACTGGTCAACCAGCAAGCCGATCGAACGATTACCAAAGCGCACCACCACGACCTGGCTGCGACTGTCTTGTCGGCTGGGCGTGCCTGACAAGAGCGCGACCAGATCAAAGACCCAGACAAAATCATCGGCCATGCCGGGCTGGGTGCCAGCGATCGGAACGATGCCGATACAACCGCTGCCATTGCCAATACCAATCGATATTGGTGCCACGCGAGTCGCGGGCAACGCTTCGCGCACCTGATCGACGGCAATCGCCATCAGCGCTGTACCAACGAAAAAGGTGGCCAGTTCCGGACCTTCGCCCTGCCCTCCAGTCGATGTGAACGCGGCAACGGCATCGATGCCAGCAACCGCATGCCGGGTCACTTCGCCGACCGATGACGTGACGACCGCAATCACATCGGCGCGATAGGCGTCGCTGACCTTGAATTCGCGGTAACCGTGCGACACCGTGCAACCGAGCAGCGCATAGCGGCCATTGTCAATGACGACGCGCGAAGCACTGTTGCCGTTGTCGAGCGAGAGCAAAGTGCTGTCGATGTCAAGCGTCGCACCAACGGGCCGGGCCGGATCGGTGCTGGCAATGATGGTGCCGCGCCGGTCCACAAAAAAGGCCTGCGTGGCTGGCTTGCCACCAATGCCACCGCGCAGCATCGCAGCAAATTCCGGCGTGGCATCAAACACGATGCCGATGCCGCCGCTGATGTGCGATGCCTGCAAGGGGTCGCGGATTGCGGCGTGATAGACATAGGTCGGCGCATCCCCGTAGCGTGCCGACGGCGCAAATGGCGAGACGTGGTAGTCCTGGGCACTGCGCAGCGCCAGTACCTGCTGCAGTGTCGCGGTGTCGACCACGGTGTCGGTACCAGGACCGGTACTGGCCACTATCCGGCCCGTGCGGTCGTACACGAACAGGCAGGCATAGACAGTGTAGAGGCCGTTGATGGTAGCGAGGATGTGCGTCATCGCAGCGATCTCCTGTTCGCCAGGATGAGGCAGCGCCAGCAAGCGCATCAACTCTGGCGACAGCGCCCACCAGCGACAGTCGTTGGCGCGCTCGTAGAGGTTGCGATCGAGCAGGTCCACCAGCAAATTCGTCACGTATTCGGCATCGCGCAGACCGGCTGCCAGCACGGTATCGAACAAGCTGTAGATCGATTCGGCAAACAGCGTATTGCTACGTGCGCCGGTCTCGCTGATCTGTTCGAGGACGGTCTTGAGGCTGGTCGAGCCGGCACCTTGTGCGCTCGTGACCTGGCCATTCCAGACGACGCGCCGTATCGTTTCGGCGGTGCTGTCGGCTGCCCCCATGATGTCGAACAGCGCAGGACAAAACGTCCGCGCATGGACCAGCAAGCCATCGGCGATGCCGGCATCCAGCCCTGACAACATGCTCTCCTGAACGCCGCCGAAGGCGATATCGAGCGGAATCATGACTTGTCCCTGCCAGCCTTGCGGCCCCGGATAACCCTGGTAACCGGCCGACCCCGTCGTGCACACCAGGTATTCGCGCCCGCCTGACAACATCATGCGCGGTGTTGCGTCACGGTTGACGGGAACCCGCGTACCCAGCGGCATCCAGCCAGGATCAGCACTGGCGATGACGCTGCCGCCCGCATCAAGCAACAACATGTTCGAGCGTCCGGCCGGATCGCGGTGAGTCGAAAATATCCGCGCCATTTCTTCTTCAAAGGCAAAGCACAGGCACAGCACGCCAACTACTGCACCCGTATCGGGATGACACAGTCGGCGCGAATAAATCAACGCATCGCGCTTGCCCGGACACAGAGCGCTGGCACGGAAGGTCTCGACATAATTGTCGCTGGCCAGAGTGCGGGCAATCAGTGCGTCGTCACTTCGGCTGACCGGCTGCGACTGATCGAGCTGAACCAGGACCCGGCCGTCCAGGTCAAGCACAATGATCTGATCGTAGACGGTGTACTTGTCCCGATAAGCGCGCAGTCGCTGGCGCATTGCATTGACGTCGGGATCGAGACCGGCAGCAAACGCGCATAGAGCGCCATCGGTAGCAAGAAAACCAACATCGGCAGTGCGCTCGAACAGGTTGCGCACCACGATCTCGATCACATAGCCAGACTTGGTCGCCAGCGCGGCATGGACGTTGCGCAATTTTTCCCGCGCCAGGTTGATGACCAGTTCTATCTCAAGTTGCTGAAAACGCAAACGGGTCGCCGCCATCGTCGGCAGGATGGCGCCGGCTTCGCGCGGACAGTTCATCCTCGCGGATGATTCGATCAGACGCCATATCAGGTTCAATTCATGCAGTGACTGTTCGCACTTGCTGACATCGCGCATGTAGGGCAAAAAGGCTTCTACCGGGAAGTAAGCGTTCGAGACATTCGATGGACTGGAAGGCATGAGAGGCTCGCACAGGTTGGCATCCGGGAATAAGGAAACAGGCGACTTTGCATCACCCGTCGATACTATTGGTATCAATTAAGTAACTGACTATATCCGTGCAGAATGCCGTGAAGCAAGAAAATAATTGATAGCTGGAAAACTATTTTATTGCCTCATTAAAACTAGTCACCAGTCACCAACCTGAGGCGCGTCCGTGCACGGCCTGCGCGACAACGGTGCACGACAAGACGGCGCATCAGGAGGTAGGGTGGGCACGGCTTTTTGTGCCCACGCGAATGCATCACCGATGCTTGAATTGGCAGACATGCCTGGTTCGCACGCGTGGGCACAAAAAACTGTGCCCACCCTACAGTCGGCACCTCAACACTGTTCTTATATACAGTACTATTAACCCCATGCCACAACAACTCCCTCCTTATGCCGAACTCCACTGCCTGTCGAACTACACGTTCCTGCGTGGTGCCTCGCACCCCGAAGAACTGATCGAACGGGCTGCCGCCCTTGGCTATGCGGCGCTGGCCATTACCGACGAGTGCTCGCTCGCCGGTGTCGTGCGCGCTCATATCGAAGCCAAAAAACATGGGCTGGCATTGCTGATCGGTACCGAAGTCACTCTGCTCTGCGGCATGAAATTGCTGTTACTGGCGACCAACCGGCAGGGCTACGGCAATCTGTCGCAGCTGATCACGAATAGCCGGCGACGCGCCGACAAGGGTTGCTATCAGTTGACCACGGAGGATTTCACCACGCCAGAACTGGCCGGTCTGCCAGATTGCCTGGCCATCCTGTTACCGGAGCGCGCACATGACGACGCACAGAGACAGCAACAAGCGCAATGGCTCGCGCATGTTTTCGATGCACGGGCATGGATTGGCGTCGAACTATTGCACCGTCTTGATGATGATGTCTGGTTGCAACGGCTGTCCGCGTTATCGCAGCAAACCGGCCTGCCGCTGGTGGCCAGCGGTGATGTCCACATGCATCTGCGCTCGCGCAAACCATTGCAGGATACGGTCACCGCAATCCGGCTCGGCAAACCGATTGCCGAGTGCGGACTGGCTTTGCAAGCCAATGCCGAGCAGCACTTGCGATCGCGCTTGCGGCTGGCGCAGCTCTATCCGCGCGCGCTGCTGGAACAAACGCTGGTGGTCGCACAGCGCTGCGCGTTTTCACTGGACGAGCTGCGCTATGAATATCCACTTGAAATTGTGCCGGCCGGTGCCACCCTCGATGGCCACTTGCGCGACCTGACCTACGAAGGCGCGGCGCGCCGCTTCGCCACCGGCATCCCGGCCAAGGTGCAGGAACAAATCGAACATGAGCTGGCGCTGATCCACGATCTGGCTTACGAACCCTACTTCCTGACCGTGCATGACATCGTGCGTTTTGCCCGCAGCCAGGACATCCTGTGCCAGGGGCGCGGTTCGGCGGCCAATTCGGTGGTCTGTTATTGCCTGGGAATTACCGAGGTCGATCCGGAACGGATGTCGATGCTGTTCGAGCGCTTCATCTCGAAAGAGCGTAACGAGCCTCCCGACATCGATGTCGATTTCGAGCACCAGCGACGCGAAGAAGTCATCCAGTACATCTATCGAAAATACGGTCGGCATCGAGCCGCACTGACCGGCGTGCACATTACCTACCGGCCACGCTCGGCACTCAAGGATGTCGGCAAGGCGCTTGGCATCGACTTCGACCAGATCAACCGGCTGTCGCACTCGCATCAATGGTGGGAAGACGGCCAGGTCAGCGACGAACGACTGCGCGAAAGCGGCTTCGATCCCGACGCGTCGCTGGTGCACAAGCTACTGGAGTTGACCCGCACGCTGGTTGGTTTTCCGCGCCACCTGTCGCAACATCCGGGCGGCTTCGTCATCGCACGCGACAATCTGGCTCGTCTGGTGCCGATCGAAAATGCAGCGATGCCGGAGCGCAGCATGATCGAATGGGACAAAAATGACCTCGATGCGCTTGGCATCCTCAAGATCGATGTACTGGCGCTAGGCATGCTGTCGGCGATCCGGCGGGCGCTTGATCTGATCGGTCTGCGCCGTGGCGATATTTTTACGATGCAGGATGTACCGGCCGAAGACCCTGCCACCTACGACATGATTTGCGCCGCCGATACCGTCGGCGTGTTCCAGATCGAATCGCGGGCACAGATGTCGATGCTGCCGCGCCTGCGTCCCGAGAAGTTTTACCACCTGGTGATCGAAGTGGCGATCGTACGACCGGGACCGATTCAGGGCGGCATGGTCCATCCGTACCTGCGGCGCCGTCAGGGTTTGGAACAAGCGACCTATGCCAATGCCGACATGAAACTGGCGCTCGAACGCACGCTCGGCGTACCGATTTTCCAGGAGCAGGTGATGCAGGTAGTGATGCTGGCGGCCGGTTTCACGCCGGGTCAGGCCGATGATTTGCGGCGCTCGATGGCGGCCTGGAAACGCAAGGGCGGACTGCAGAAATTCCGCGAACCCGTCATAGAGGGCATGCTCGCACGCGGTTACGAACTTGAATTCGCCGAAGGGATTTTCAGCCAGATCGAAGGCTTCGGCGAATACGGTTTTCCGGAATCCCATGCGGCCAGTTTTGCGCTGCTGGTGTATGTCTCGGCCTGGATCAAGCGCCATGAACCGGCAGCTTTTCTGGCGGCGCTGCTGAACTCGCAGCCAATGGGTTTTTATGGTCCATCACAACTGGTGCAGGATGCCCGCCGTCACGGTGTGCGCGTATTGCCAGTCGACGTGATGATCAGTGAAGTCGACTGCACGCTGGAAGAGCACGCCGAAGAATTGAACGCGGCGCAGCCCGATGTCCGGCTCGGTCTGTGCCTGGTGCGGGGGCTATCAAGTCAGGCAGCGCAACGCGTGATCGAAGTGCGTGCCATGCGCGCGTTCGACAGCGTCGACGATATGGCGCGGCGTGCCGAACTGGACCAGCAAGATCTCAAAGCGCTGGCCGCCGCCAATGCCTTGTTCGCGCTGGCCGGCCACCGTCGCCAGGCCAACTGGGAAGTAGCGGCCCTGCTCCCGGCGACGGCACTGCTGCGTCATGCACCGATTACCGAAATCGCGCTGGCTTTACCCGCCGCTAGCGAGGGTCATGACATCGTCGCCGATTACCGCAGCACCGGGCTGACGCTGAACCGCCATCCGCTGGCCCTGCTGCGCGTGCGCCTGCGCCAGATGAAATTATCAACCGCGCTCGAACTGAAGGGGTATGGCAACGGCAAGCTGGTACGAACCAGCGGTCTGGTGACGATGCGCCAGCGTCCCGGCACCGCCAAAGGCACGATGTTCATCACGCTCGAAGATGAAACCGGCGTCATCAACGTCATTGTCTGGAAAGACGTGCAGGAACGTGATCGTCTCGCCATTCTGCAAGCGAGCCTGATGACGGTGTATGGCGTCTGGCAATGTGCCGGCGAAGTGCGGCATTTGATCGCTAAAAAAGTGCTCGATCATTCTGCGTTGCTGGGTCAACTGCACATCGAAAGCCGGAATTTTCATTAGGCCGTCAGTCTCAGGATTCGCATATAGTCCTGCTAACGGCTCGCAAATGTCTCTGATTCAGAGGCGATTCACTACCGCGACCCTGCGCAACAACATTGGGATACGATCACCATCCGCTTTGGAGCGCTGATTAACGACGAGAACAAACATGAGCATTGAGATTCGAACACCCGGCCTGAGTACGAAATTACCCGATGTGGGTACAACGATATTTACCGTCATGTCGGCACTGGCAGCAGAAAAAGGTGCCGTCAATCTGGGACAAGGTTTTCCGGACTTTGACTGCGATCCGCAACTGGTCGACGCCGTCACGGGTGCCATGAAGGACGGCTTGAACCAGTACCCGCCGATGGTTGGTGTGGCGGCACTGCGCGACGCCGTCGCCGCCAAGTTATTCAACCTGTACGGACGCAGCTATGACGCCAGCAGCGACATCACCATCACCGCAGGGGCAACCCAGGCAATCCTGACTATCATCCTTGCCGTACTCCATCCGGGCGACGAAATGATCGTGCTCGAACCCTGCTACGACAGCTACGTACCCAATATCGTGCTGGCCGGCGGCACGGCGGTGCGGGTTCCGTTGACGCCCGGAACGTTTCGCCCGGACTTCGAAAAAATCGAGGCCGCCATCACCGCGAAGACCCGTGCCATCATCATCAA
Source organism: Oxalobacteraceae bacterium (assembly GCA_947445995.1). Taxonomy (GTDB): domain Bacteria; phylum Pseudomonadota; class Gammaproteobacteria; order Burkholderiales; family Burkholderiaceae_D; genus Actimicrobium. Next base: position 7,006 of record CANFED010000189.1, read on the forward strand.
TTCGCCGCACAACCCGAGTGGCACGATCTGGACTGACGCCGACATGCTCAGGTTGCAGGACATGCTGGCACCGACGGATGTCCTCGTCATCAGTGATGAAGTCTACGAACACATGGTGTACGACGGTGCGAAACACCAGAGTGTCGCGCGCTTTCCCGGTCTGGCGGCGCGATCGTTCGTCGTCTCCAGTTTTGGCAAAACCTATCATGTGACCGGCTGGAAAATTGGCTACGTGGCTGCACCGGCTGTGCTGAGCGCCGAATTTCGCAAGGTGCACCAGTTCAATGTTTTCACCGTCAACACACCAATGCAATACGGCATCGCCGCTTACATGGCCGATCCCGCGCCTTACCTGTCATTGCCTGCGTTTTATCAACGCAAGCGCGATCTGTTCCGGGAAGGATTGAAGCGCACCAGGTTCAAGCTGCTGCCCAGCGAAGGCACGTATTTCCAGTGCGTCGACATCTCGGC
>CANFED010000190.1 GCA_947445995.1 Oxalobacteraceae bacterium
TCGAGAAAGTCGTGGCAGCCGTGCGCCAGCTTTCCGGGCAACGGCCGTGGCTGATCGGCACCAGCCGTGGCACGGTCTCGGCTACCGCTGCGGCAATCGCATTCGGCAATACCCAGCTGGCCGGGATTGTGCTGTCGTCGAGCATTGTCAACCGCGCCAAGGTCGGTAACGTGCCGGCACAGGATCTGGCCGCCATCCGCATTCCGGTGCTGGTGCTGCATCACGCCAAGGATGCATGCCGGCAATGCAATCCGGACGACGCACATCGCATCATCGACGGACTTATCAACGTGCCGGTGCCGGACAAACAATTACGCATCGTCGATGGCGGCAGCAATCCGACTGGCGACCCGTGCGCCGCCCAGCATTGGCACGGCTTCATCGGAATGGAAAAGGAAGCGGTCGGGGTGATCGCCGACTGGATCAGGGCGCACGGCAGCCGGCAATAAAAAAGCCCCGCAAGCAGCATGTGCAGGCGGGGCTTTTTAGTGTGCTACCGGACCGGACTCAGTCCGGAGCAGCGATTACCGCTTGTCAATCGGCGTCACGTCACGGGCAACTTCACCGACGAACAGCTGGCGCGGACGGCCGATTTTCTGTTCCGGATCGGAGATCATTTCGTTCCATTGCGCAATCCAGCCGACGGTACGGGCCATCGCGAAAATACCGGTGAACAGCGAGACCGGGATACCCAGTGCCGATTGCACGATACCCGAATAGAAGTCGACGTTCGGATACAGCTTGCGGGTCACGAAGTACTCGTCTTCGAGCGCAATTTTTTCGAGTGCCATCGCCAGCTTGAACAGCGGGTCGTCTTGCAGGCCCAGCTCTTCCAGCACTTCGTAGCAGGTTTCGCGCATCAGCTTGGCACGCGGGTCGAAGTTCTTGTAGACGCGGTGACCGAAGCCCATCAACTTGACGCCGGAGTTCTTGTCCTTGACCTTGGCAATGAACTCGGGAATCTTGTCGACGCTGCCGATTTCCTTGAGCATGTTCAGCGCCGCTTCGTTGGCACCGCCATGCGCAGGGCCCCACAGGCAAGCGATACCGGCAGCGATACAGGCGAACGGATTGGCACCGCTCGAACCGGCCAGGCGTACCGTCGATGTCGAGGCGTTCTGTTCGTGGTCGGCGTGCAGGATCAGGATGCGGTCGAGCGCGCGGACCAGCACATCGTTGACCTTGTACTCTTCGCACGGATTCGAGAACATCATCCGCATGAAGTTGGCGCTGTACGACAGGTCGTTGCGCGGATACACGAACGGCTGGCCGACGTTGTACTTGTACGCCATTGCCACCAGCGTTGGCAGCTTGGCGATCAGGCGGATTGCCGACACTTCGCGGTGGCGCGGATCAGTGATGTCGAGCGAGTCATGGTAGAACGACGACAGCGCGCCGACGGTACCCACCAGCACAGCCATCGGATGCGCATCGCGACGGAAACCGCGGAAGAAAAATTGCATCTGATCGTGGATCATCGTGTGCTGAGTGACGGTATCGACGAACTTGCTGCGCTCTTCGACAGTCGGCAGTTCGCCGTGCAGCAGCAGATAACACGTTTCAAGGAAATCACAATTAACGGCCAGTTGCTCGATCGGGTAACCGCGATACAGCAGTTCGCCCTTGTCACCGTCAATGTAGGTGATAGCCGAGTTACAGGCGGCCGTCGACATGAAGCCAGGGTCATACGTGAACTTGCCGGTGGCACCGTAGAGCTTGCGGATATCGATGACGTCCGGTCCGACGGTGCCTTTGTAGATCGGCATCTCCAGCGACGGGCTGCCATCGGAAAATGACAGGGTGGCGGTTGTATCAGCGGTTTGGGACATGGCTGTTCCTTCTCTTGAACGGTGAGTCGGTGAATGGGTAAAAGCTGGGCATACAGGAAAACAGGTACTTCAGGCTGCCCGCAAACGCGTCAGCAAGGCATGAACACGCGGCAGGTCATCGGCACCATCGGGCTCTTTGCGCGCCAGGATCAGGTCCATCAGATCGTTGTCGGAGACGTCGAGGATACGCGTGAACGCGTCGACTTCATCATCGGTCAGGCTGGCTTCGTGCTCATCCAGAAAACGGGTCAGGATCAGGTCATTTTCCAGCAGACCGCGGCGGGCACGCCAGCGCAGGCGGGCTCGGTTGGCGGGATCGGACTGATGCGTGGTGGACATGGCTACGGTCATTCTTGTCAGATGCCCCGCGACGCTTGCGCGCTCGCAGGGCAGTTCGGTAAAGCAGCCTGGCTCAGACTGCGCGACGCACCATCATCTCTTTGATCTTGCCGATGGCCTTGTTCGGGTTCAAACCCTTAGGGCAGACATCGACGCAATTCATGATCGAATGGCAGCGGAACAAGCGGTACGGATCTTCAAGGTTGTCGAGTCGCTCGGCTGTCGCTTCGTCGCGTGTGTCGGCGATGAAACGATAGGCTTGCAACAGGCCAGCCGGTCCGACGAACTTGTCCGGATTCCACCAGAACGACGGGCACGACGTCGAGCAGCAAGCGCACAGGATGCACTCGTACAGGCCATCGAGTTCTTCGCGCTCGGTCGGCGATTGCAGACGTTCTTTTTCCGGCGGGATCGTCGTGTTGATCAGGAATGGCTTGATCGAATTGTATTGCTTGAAGAACTGAGTCATGTCGACGATCAGGTCGCGGATGACGGGCAGGCCCGGCAGCGGACGCAACACGATCGGCTGTTTCAGTTCCTTCAGATTGGTGGTGCAGGCCAGGCCGTTCTTGCCATTGATGTTCATGGCGTCGGAACCGCAGACACCTTCACGGCATGAGCGACGCAGCGCCAGCGAGTCATCGACATCGGCCTTGATGCGTTGCAGTGCATCGAGCAGCATCTTGTCGGTGTCTTGCAATTCGACGGTCAGCTTCTGCATGTAAGGCTTGGCATCCTTGTCCGGATCGTAGCGGTAGATTTCAAAATTCAGAGTGCGTGGCATAAATACCTTTTTTGCGGAACCGGCTCGCGCGCTGCGCGACCTGGCTCTCAACATTCAATCGGTGGGCGAAACCGGGACTGGCAAGGCCAGGCCCGTTCACCGGCTTGTTAGAACGTACGTGCTTTCGGCTGGAACGTCTCGACTGTCAGCGGCTTGGTGATGACCGGTTTGTAGTCGAGGCGATTGCCTTCCGAGTACCACAACGAATGCTTCATCCAGTTGGCATCGTCACGCGTTTCGTAATCACTTTGCGCATGGGCGCCGCGCGATTCCTTGCGTGCCAGCGCCGACGAAATGGTCGCCTTGGCGGCTTCGATCATGTTGTCCAGTTCGAGGGCTTCGACACGGGCGGTGTTGAAGACCTTCGACTTGTCCTTGAACGAGACATGCTTGCGTCGCTCGTCGAGTTCCATGATCGCCTTGTAGCCGGCTTGCAGCAGCGCATCGGTGCGGAACACGCCGCAATAACGCTGCATCGCTGCACGAATGTCGTTGGCAACGTGCTGTACTTTTTCGGTACCGGTCGACGCTTCGAGCTTGTTCAGGCGATTCATTGCGAAGTCTGCCGCGTCGGCTGGCAACGGCTTGTTCTCGCGTAATTTCAGACCGCTGGCCACAATGTGGTTACCGGCAGCACGGCCGAAGACCAGCAAGTCGAGCAACGAGTTCGTACCGAGACGGTTGGCACCATGCACCGAGACACAGGCGCATTCGCCGATGGCGTACAAGCCATTGACGATGGCGTTCGGATTGCCATCTTTCGGCGCAACGACCTGACCGTGGATGTTGGCCGGGATACCGCCCATCTGATAGTGAATCGTCGGCACGACCGGAATCGGCTCTTTGGTTGCGTCAACGTTGGCGAACTTGTGACCGATTTCGAGAATCGATGGCAAGCGCTTCTGGATCGTCTCGGCACCGATGTGACGCAAGTCGAGCAGAACGTGATCCTTGTTCGGGCCGCAACCACGGCCTTCCTTGATTTCCTGGTCCATCGAACGGGACACGAAATCGCGCGGTGCCAGATCCTTCAGCGTCGGCGCGTAACGTTCCATGAAACGCTCGCCTTCACTGTTGATCAGAATGCCGCCCTCGCCGCGCACGCCTTCGGTAATCAGCACACCCGCACCAGCGACGCCGGTCGGATGAAACTGCCAGAATTCCATGTCTTCGAGTGGCAAGCCGGCGCGTGCCGCCATGCCCATGCCGTCACCGGTATTGATGAAGGCATTGGTCGATGCGGCCCAGATACGCCCTGCACCGCCGGTTGCCATGACGGTGGTCTTGGCTTCGAGAATCATGCATTCGCCGGTTTCCATCTCCAGCGCAACGACGCCGATGACATCGCCGTCGGCATCGCGGATCAGGTCCAGTGCCATCCATTCGACGAAGAAATGCGTCTTGGCGCGGACATTACGCTGATACAGCGTGTGCAACATCGCATGACCGGTACGGTCGGCTGCGGCGCAGGCGCGCTGAACCGGCTTTTCGCCGAAGTTGGCGGTGTGACCGCCGAACGGACGCTGATAAATCGTGCCGTCCGGATTGCGGTCAAAAGGCATACCGAAGTGTTCCAGTTCATAGACCACTTTTGGGGCTTCGCGACACATGAATTCGATCGCGTCCTGGTCACCCAGGTAATCGCCACCCTTGACGGTGTCGAACATGTGCCAGAACCAGCTGTCCTCGGACATGTTACCAAGCGAGGCACCGATGCCGCCCTGGGCAGCGACGGTGTGCGAACGAGTAGGAAAAACTTTGGACAGAACGGCGACGTTCAGACCTGCTTCGGCAAGCTGCAGCGAAGCACGCATGCCCGAGCCACCGGCACCGATGATCACTGCATCGAAGCGGCGTGAGGGAATGGCTGATTTAATGGCTGACACGATTAAGCTCTCCAGATAATTTGTGCCGTCCATCCGGCACAAGCGATCAGCCACAGGATAGTGGCGACTTGCAAAGAAATACGAACTGAGACAGATTTCACGTAGTCCATCCAGATGTCGCGCATGCCAACCCAGGCGTGATAGAACAACGCCAGGAACGTGACAAAGGTAGCGATCCTGAACCACTGCTGGGCAAACAAACCGGCCCAGCCTTCATAGCTGAAATTTTGCGCCTTGAAAAATACGACCAGCAAGATCACGGTATAGGCCGCCATCACCGCAGCCGTAATACGCTGGGCCAGCCAGTCCTTGAGCCCGTAATGGGCACCGACGACCATGCGTTTTGGTCCGATATGATTATTGGCCATTAGAATGCTCCGAACAGTTTCAATGCGACCAGCGCTGCCAGCGGCAAGCTGACGGCAAACACGATGACGGCTGATTTGCGGGCGGAATCTTTTTCGATGCCGATGTGGTTGTCCATGAACAAGTGACGGATACCGGCGCAAAAATGATGAAGGAAGGCCCAGGACACTGCCAGCAAGACCAGCTTGACAAACCAGTTGGATGTGATGCCCTTGAAGTACTCGAATGTCCCTTCGGACATCAGGCTCTGATCCAGCAGATACAGAATGAAAGGCAATAATGCAAACATCAGAAAGCCACTGATGCGATGAAGAATCGAGATCAATCCTGCCAGCGGAAGGCGGTAATTTGCCAGTTGCGTGACGTGAATATTCCTGAATTCCGGCCTGTTTGTTTTTGTTACTTCAGACATGCAAACATCTCCCCGACTTGATAATTCCGTGATTTTACCGATTTTGTGCGCCACACCATACTTAATCGGCAGGCACCGACAATATAGCCCTTTACCGCCATGCTTGCTCGGCATGGAAGTACCTCAAATCAACTCGCTCTTGTAGTGATGGGCATCGGTGCGATACAGACCCCGCCGGACTTCAACCGGCTTGTCACCATACGTAAACGACACCCGCTCGACGCTCAGCAAGGGCGTCTCGACCGGCACCTGCAGCCAGCCACAAGCGACATGATCGGCATGGACTGCGCGGATTTTTTCGGTTGCGCGAATCATCCGGGTCCCAAACTCCGTCTCGAACAGGCCATACATCGGCCCCTTGTATTCAACCAGTCGCTCGGACGTCAGGCCCTTGAAAATGGTGCCGGGCAACCATAACTCTTCGAGAATCGCCGGCGCGCCATCGAACGATTGCACGCGCTTGATGAAGATCACCGCATCGGCCGGCTTAATGTCGAGCAAGCGGGCCACGTCAGCCGGCGCACGCTGGCGCTTGACTTCAATGATCAGGTTATCGGCCTGATGGGCGATTCCGGTGTCAGGCATTAGCCGCAGGAAACGAAATTGCGCACGCACCTCGTGATGCGTCGCAACAAAAGTGCCCTTGCCCTGACGCCGCACCACCAGATTTTCGGAGGACAGTTCATCGATGGCCTTGCGCACCGTGCCCTGACTCACCTTGAAGCGACTGGCCAGCTCGACCTCGCTCGGAATCAGCTCGCCCGGCTTCCATTCGCCCGCTTCCAGGCTGGCCGTGATCAGCACCTTGATTTGCTGGTACAGCGGACTGAATGTCGGTGCCACACCGGCATTGGCGGGAGCGGCAGCTTGAATGACAGGGAGAGGCGTTAGATTACTCATGGGAACGGATTTCATCACGAAAACACCCCTCTCGTCCAGCAAAAACTGTGTTGTGATATGTCTTATATAAGATATAAGATGAAGATTGACAGCCATCATCTGCACGCCTACACTCGCGCTCAATTTTGATGCCGTACCGGTTAGAGTGGATACCACGCCAGCGTGTGATTTGGTTTGTTATCCAAAACAGGACAGGTTTGTGAAGTCTGGCTGACCAGCCGGGTTTTCAGCGGTATCATTGCGAGCTGTCGGAAGCCGGCACACCGGTTTCCTGCATTGTTTTTCTACCCACTTGGAGATTCATCATGGCAAAAGCCCCAATGCGTGTTGCAGTGACCGGCGCTGCCGGCCAGATCGGTTACTCGTTGTTGTTCCGCATCGCCAACGGCGACATGCTCGGCAAGGACCAGCCGGTCATCCTGCAATTGCTTGAAATCCCTGACGAAAAAGCCCAGAAGGCCCTCAAGGGCGTGATGATGGAAATCGACGACTGTGCATTCCCATTGCTGGCCGGCATGTCCGCACACAGCGATCCGATGACCGCCTTCAAGGATATCGATGTCGCGCTGCTGGTCGGTGCCCGTCCGCGCGGCCCTGGTATGGAGCGCAAGGATTTGCTCGAAGCCAATGCGCAGATTTTCACGGTCCAAGGCAAAGCGCTTGACGCCGTCGCCTCGCGCAATGTCAAGGTACTCGTCGTTGGCAATCCGGCCAACACCAATGCGTACATTGCCATGAAGTCGGCACCCGGCCTGCCAGCGAAGAATTTCACCGCGATGCTGCGTCTCGACCACAACCGCGCGCTCTCGCAAATCGCGGCCAAAACCGGCAAGCCAGTCGCTTCGATCGAAAAATTGTGCGTCTGGGGCAATCA
>CANFED010000191.1 GCA_947445995.1 Oxalobacteraceae bacterium
CGGTTGCATCGTCACGATTGTAAATTTCGAGGATGGCCAGCGGCAGGATGCGCTCGGCGGTTTCCTGCAGCGCGCTATCGAACGCCTCGTCCAGTTCATGCTGCACAACGCGTGCCGTGATGAAGGTTGCCACCAACCACAGTATGGTCATGCCTAGCGTCAAGCCGAGCACCAGCCGTTTCTGCAAGCTGGCGGTGTTCATGGGGCTCCCAGGCGATAGCCGACACCGCGTACGGTATCGATCACCTGATAGCCGAGCTTCTTGCGCAAGTGGCTGATGTGGACCTCGATGGTATTGCTTTCGATTTCGGCACCGAAGGCATAGAGCCGTTCCTCAAGCTGTGACTTCGACAGCAGCGCACCGGGACGCTGGACGAATGCTTCGAACAGGGTCCATTCACGAGCAGTCAATTCGACGGTCACGCCGGCGCGCTGCACGGTGCGATCCGGCAGGTTCAACTGCAGTTCGCCCAATTGCACTTGCGGATTCGGGTTGCCGCCATAGCGCCTCGCCACGGCGGCGATGCGCGCCGACAGTTCGAACAGGTCAAACGGCTTGACCAGATAGTCGTCGGCACCGGCATTGAGGCCGGCGATGCGATCCGAGATCTGATCACGCGCCGTCAGGATGATGACCGGCGTGGTGTCGCCAGCAGCGCGCCGCTTGCGCAGGAAGTCCAGACCCTGTCCGTCGGGCAAAATCAGGTCGAGCAGGATCAGGTCGTAGCTGGTGGTGCGGATGCTGGCGTCGGCATCAGCGAGACATTGCATCCAGTCCACCGCATGGCCATCGTCGCCAAGCTGCTCACGCACTGCCTGGCCCAGGCCGGCATGATCTTCGATCAGCAATAGTCGCATCCCATCCTTTCGTCATTGAATTGTCGATGGTTGGCCCGGCTTCAGGTTGGCATCAGCAAGCGCGCCCAGCATACGCCTTGCCACCCCAACAAGGAGAAATGTCATGCGAGTCCCTATTCCGAAATCTGCAGCGATGGCCGCCTTACTGGTCACCCTTCTTGTCAGCAGCGCCGCGTGGGCTGATGACGATTGTGTCGATCCGGTCGCCAGTTGGCAGCCCCGTGAAGCATTACGCCAAAAGGTCGAGCAGCGTGGCTGGACGGTCCAGCGCATCAAGGTTGACGACGGCTGTTACGAGGTCAGGGGCACCGACAGCAAGGGCAACCGCTTCAAGGCCAAGTACGCCCCCGCGTCGCTGCGCATCCAGGCACTGGAAATCCGGTTTGAAAAAAATGCCGATGCCACCGGCTACCTGTTGCCGGGGCAGTAACCCGGCACATTCATCGATCACGAACCTAACGGAGAACCATCATGAAAAAAATCATTGCCGCGCTTTTTATGGCCGGTGCTGTTGCCTTGCCCGGCCTGGTCCAGGCCCGCACGCTGACCCTGAACACCCAACTGCAAAACTATGGCGGCGAAGGTGCTTACCTCGCGCTGTACCTGACCGATGCCAGCGGCAAGTACCAGAAGACGCTGTGGGTCGCAGGCAAAAAATCAAAATACTACAAGCACCTGAGCGACTGGGCGCGCGGCAGCGGCATGAACGCACGCGAATTCGATGGCGTCAGCGGTGCCAGTGTTGGCAGTGGCCGCGCGCTGAAAGTGAAGGTTGAACTGGCCGATGCGCTGATCGATGCGGGCTATGAAATCCGTATCGACAGTGCCGTCGAGGATGGCCGCGACAACGCTGCTGATGTGCGCGTACCGCTGAGTGCCAAAGGTGCCGGCAAGCCGGTCGCCGGTCGCGGCTACGTCAAATCATTTAGCTACGACATGTAATTCAATAATCCAAACCACATTGAGGGTGTACTCATCATGTTGCGCAAGATGCATTCATTACCGGGCTTGATCGCTTCCGTATTTCTGCTAGTGCTGGCCATTAGCGGTGCCATCCTGTCAGCCTATCCGGCACTGGAACGACTGGCTGCGACGGTACCTGCAACCGGCCAGGTCAGCGTCGCCGAACTGGCTGGCCGGTTGGCGCGCACTTATCCCGGCGTTGAACAGATACAGCGAACTGCGTCGGGATCGGTGATCGTGTATTTCAGCAAGGACGGCCAGTCGGGTGCCGATCTGGTCGATCCGGTCAGTGGTCAGCGCATCGCCGCCCATGTCGATGGCGGTTTTCCGCGCTGGGTCAAGAAGCTGCACCGCGCCTTGTTGCTCGATACGCCGGGCCGCGCCGCAGTGGGTGTCGTGGCGTTGTTCATGCTGATCCTGTCGGTGTCGGGTGCGTTTTTGCTGGCCCGTCGTGCGGGTGGCTGGCGCAATTTGCTGCGTCCGCTGCACGGCAGCGCCAGCCAGCGCTGGCACGCTCAGGTCGGGCGATTTGTCGTGCTGGGTTTGCTGCTGTCGGCGCTGACCGGCAGCTATCTGTCGGCCGCTACTTTCGGCTTTGTCTCCGACGGCATGCAGAACGAACCCGCCTTTCCGGCCAGTGTGGCTGGCGGACCAGTGGCACCGGTGAGCAGTTTGTCAGCCCTGCAGTTGACCGATCTCAAGGACTTGCGCGAGCTGGTGTATCCACGGTCCGGTGACGCCACTGATGTCTATTCGTTGCGCACCGCGCAGGGCGACGGTTACGTCGATCAGGCCAGCGGTGCCTTGCTGTCGTATCGCGCCCATGATGGCGTGCGCCGCATCTACGAACTGATCTACCTGTTGCATACCGGCGAAGGGCTGTGGTGGCTGGGACTGCTGCTGGGTGTGTGTGCGTTGGGCGTGCCGCTGATGAGTGCAACCGGCATCGTGATCTGGTGGCAGCGCCGTCGCGACCAGCCGCGCATCATCAACAATGCTCGGGCTCAGGCAGCCGATACCGTGATACTGGTCGGTAGCGAAAACAACAGCACCTGGGGTTTTGCGAGCGCATTGCACGATGCGTTGCGGCAGGCCGGGCAGGTGGTGCACACCGCACCGATGAACCAGTTGGCACCGACCTATCGCAGTGCGAAGCGCGTGTTCATCCTGACGTCGACCTACGGCGATGGCGCGGCACCGGCCTCGGCGAATCAGTTCCTTGCGCGTCTGGCCGGTGTGATTGGTAAGCCGGATGCGAGCTTTGCCGTGCTGGGTTTTGGCGACCGGCAGTTTCCGCAGTTCTGCCAGTTCGCCAGGGATGTGGATGCGGCGCTTGAAGCGCAAGGCTGGGCACGCATGATGGCGTTCGACACCATCGACCGCCAGTCACCGCAGGAATTCAGTCGCTGGGGCATTGCGCTGGGCACGTGCCTCGGGCAGGAACTCATGTTGTCCCATGTGCCGCGATTGCCAGCGACGCATGCCTTGCAATTGGTCGAGCGGATCGACTATGGCGTGGAGGTGCAGGCACCCACGAGTGTCCTGCGCTTTGCTGCCGTGCCACCGGCAAGCCGGCTGCGACGACTTTTTGGTGGCGGCTTGCCGCATTTCGAGGCGGGCGACCTGGTCGGCATCGTACCGCCCGGTAGCGCCGTGCCGCGTTTCTATTCGCTGGCCAGCGGTTCGAGTAACGGCATCCTTGAGATTTGTGTACGCAAGCATCCGGATGGACTGTGCTCTGGCTTCCTGCACGGCTTGCAGACGGGCGGGCATATCGATGCGTTCATCCAGTCCAATCTGCATTTCCGGCCAGCCTCCGGCAAGGCACCGGTGATCCTGATCGGTGCCGGCACCGGTATCGGACCGCTGGCCGGATTTATCCGCAACAACACGGGCCGACATCCGATGGTCCTGTACTGGGGCGGACGCGATCCGGCATCGGACTTCCTGTATGAGTCGCAATTGAGCGGCTATCTGACCGATCACCGGCTCACGCAATTGCATGCTGCCTTTTCACGGGTCAAGGATGCTGCGTATGTGCAGGACAGGATCCGCGACGATGCGCTGCAAATACGGCGTTTGATCGAGCAGGGTGGCCAGGTGCTGGTGTGCGGCAGCCGCGCAATGGCCACCTGCGTGATGCAGGTACTCGATCAGGTGCTGGCACCATTAAACCTGACTGTGCACATGTTGAAAACGGAGGGGCGTTATCGTGAAGATGTCTATTGAAAGTGACGATATCGCCAGCTTGCAGCGCTACAGCTGCAACGGCGAAACTATGGGGACGCGCTACAGTGCGGTCTTTTTTGCCGGGGCCGACATCGATGTCGCCGCCATTAACGCTAGCCTGTTTGTTGCAGTGGATCAGGTCGACCGGCAGATGTCGACATGGAACCCGGAATCGGATCTGAGCCGCCTGAACGCGACGCCGCTTCGGCAATGGCACACCGTGCCACCCGCGCTGGCCGATGTCTTGCAGGCTGCGCTGGAAATTCAGCGGCAATCCGGAGGTGCCTTTGATATCGGTGTCGGCGCGCTGGTCAATGCCTGGGGCTTTGGCCCTTCTCAAACATTGACGCTGAACTCCGGGAAGCAAAAGCCCCTCGCCGTACCTGCGAGTAGCGCGACGCTGGAAATCGATCATGCCAGTTTGCAGGTGCGCAAGCTGGCCAGCGTGACGCTTGACCTGTCTGGTATCGCCAAAGGGTATGGCGTGGATCAACTGGCGCGCTGCATGGACAGCCTTGGCATCGCCAATTATCTGGTGGGTATTGATGGCGAACTACGCGCGCGCGGCCTGAAGCCCGGCCACCAGCAATGGGCGGTCGCGCTGGAGCAGCCGCTGCCTGGCGTGCGCGAGGTCATGGGGGTGATGGAGTTGCGCGATGCGGCCATTGCCACGTCGGGTGACTATCGTCGCTTTGTCGAGCTAGACGGTGAGCGCTACGCGCATACGATGCATCCCTCGCTTGGCGCGCCAGTGCGCAACCGGCTCGCCGCCGTCACTGTCGTGGCGGCAGATTGCATGCTGGCGGACGCCTGGGCGACGGCGTTGCTGGTGCTGGGCGAAGAGGAGGGCGTTGCATTGGCGCAGAAGAGAGGCATGGATGCCTTGTTCGTGCTGCGCGATGGTGCCGGATTTGACGAGATAGCGATCGTTGCAGGGCGGCTTCAATCTGGTGGTGCCGACACGGATGGGCCATCACAGTTACACTCCCGCTCGTCGCAGTATCGTGTGTGATTCCACACCTGAACCGCCTTCACCAGAAAGAGAAACATGTCCGATCTGATTCAAAAACTTCAATGGCGTTATGCCGCAAAAAAACTGAATCCTGCCAAAGTGGTTCCGCAGGAAAAAGTGGAGCGCATTCTCGAAGCGATCCGTCTGACAGCAAGTTCGAGCGGCCTGCAACCGTATCAAGTGTTCGTCGTCACCAATCAAGCCTTGCTCGAGCAAATCAAGCCAGTCTCCTGGAACCAGGCACAGGTAACCGATTGTTCCCACCTGCTGGTCTTCGCGGCATGGGACAACTACACGGCAGAGCGCATCAACATGATGTTCGACCTGACCAATGAAGTGCGCGGCTTCAAGAACGAAGGATGGGAAAAATATCGCCAGTCACTGTTGAGCAGCTATCCGCAACGTGACGCTGAAGTCAACTATCAGCACGCAGCACGACAAGCCTATATCGGACTTGGCTCGGCCTTGATCGCTGCAGCGTACGAAGAGGTCGACAGCACACCGATGGAAGGCTTTAGTCCGGAGGCAGTCGATGAGATTCTCGGTTTGAAAGCACTCGGCTTGCGCAGCGTTATCCTGCTGCCTTTGGGATACCGTGAAGAAGATCAGGACTGGCTTGTCAACCTGAAAAAGATCCGTCGCCCGCACGACTCCTTCGTCACTGAAATGAAGTAATTTTTCCCCCGTGCCGCAGCGGCAAACCGGTGGCACGGGAAATCAGGCTTCTTTGCCTGGAACTCCATGTAGACGAGATGCTTCCATGATAGGCAAACTCGAACACCAGAACATTCACACCCATCTTCTCGCCTTGGATGGCGGCGAGGCTACTTCTGGGGCCAGCCAGACGCGTCCACAGCCGGACGTTATCCATGCACGTTCCTTAATTTTCAAGTCAGCAAGCGATTATTGTTTGTTAAGTGGAACCGTTCTCGAAACCAGTCCACTTATGTTGAAGAAAATTACAGCAACTGACTATGTCACCTAAAAAACTTCCGCCCCGTATCCTTCAGCATCTCCAGAAAAAACATGCAGAGCAGCTCGCTGCTGATGCGCAATCCGAATTGACTACGACGCGCTTGGTCGATCCACACTCAACGGGAACTGGCAGCGGTGACATATCCAGTTCGCCGAACCAGTCACGTGGGACCACCTCGGTATCCGACGCAGGTTATTTGAAGGCGGGTGGGCGGGGCAGGAGCAAGTCGTTGAGGGCGGCGATACAACAACGTGAAGTTCGCGAGCATGGTGCGGCCACGGGCCCAGCGATGCTTGAAAAAAAAGAACAGGCAAAAAATGAAAAATCTATATTCGCCAAAGCTATTTCTTCATTCGCGACCTCAATAAAATCTAATCCTGGCACCTATGTTGCTCTTGGCTCAGTAGCGTTAAGTGGATGGACTGCATTAAGGAATAAACCATTGCCTGAGTCGACCTCCCCTGAACAAACAAAACCTGCGAACCCCTCTAAGGTGATCGATGCCTACATGAGAAATGGTACCTTTGGTACATTGGCAATCGATGCCAAAAAAATAAACGGCGTGGCTGTTAGTCGCGGCGCGGATTTATCAAGCGTTTTCAAGGACCCCAATAACCCTTCCGGGGGGCTAATTCTATGCCAAAGAGCTTTAAAATCTTTTAATATTCATAAGAACGAATCGAAGTATCAGTCAGAGCAAGGACGTTTTGAATTGGCAATGAAATCAGCTATAAAAATCAGGAAACTCTTTCTGAAAAATTCTGAATACATTCAAAATGAGTTAGCCTCATATCATACGAGTGATTCGAACCGTGTTCCGCGGGGGTCTCCATTCCTATCGCTCACATTAAATGATCCTATTGCCGTTTATTTTGCCGCAGGCGGAATAGACTATAACTTCAGGGAAATAGAACCGAACAGAAATGGGATGGTTTTCCAGTCTTCCGTGAACAATGAAAGTACTATATATCCAGTAATAGGCGGGAAAGTCAAGAATGCTTATCAATATTTAGCAAAACACAGCATGTCCGACATTGGAATGGCATTTTCAGAGGAGCTAAAAGTTCCGATGGGTGAACTCGTGATTGTTGGCGGTTTCTACTTTAATAACGCTATCGAGTTGAAAAAGGCTCTTCAGAAAAACCCTGAACAATTTCGTACGGTTTCTGATTTGGTTAATATGTCATCTCAGATGCTCGACGCCAACAAAAATTCAGCGGTGCATTATTTACCGTTCCACGATCATCCCGAACGCCTAAAAAGACAGCTGGGTATTGATCTTGAAAATCTTAATTAAGCGATCCAGCAATACTTAGTCAATAGACTTAAGCCAGTGAACG
>CANFED010000192.1 GCA_947445995.1 Oxalobacteraceae bacterium
CCTCCTGAATGACTTCGTCCGGCCCCAGTTGAAAGTCCGTGAACAACCCCTTGTGGCTGACCACTTCACACACATCATTGGGATCCGCCTCAAAGTTCACCAGCAGATGATCGTTGTAAATCAGCGCACCACGATCTGCCGGGTAAGCAGGCCTGTTCATGCCGGCCGCAAACATAATGGCCAGGCTGGCAACGAGGATGGATTGTTTCAACATGAGCATCTCCTTACGCGCGCGCTTCCGACCATGAAAAATCGGTAATGGTTAACCCGATGGGACTGCGATCGGCATCCGCCTTGGTTTGGGGGGTGACCAACACATAGTGAATCGTCATGGACTTGTATTTCGGCTTCTGCAATTCACCGTTAATGCGTTCATTCAACGCAAGCCGAACAATCACCACACCTTCCACAATAAAATTCGTATCCAGAATCGTGGCTTCACGTTTTAAGGTCGGATCGTTTTCCAGTCGATTAAATACTTTTTCCTGATTCAGAAAGCCACTTAACACTTTGGTGGCCGCCCCTGAAGTCAGCACATTGGCGCGCTTCAGATTGTCCGTGCTCAGAGCCGGATCGATGGTCCATAACCAGGAGACCCACTCTTCGACGTGATATCGCGTTTGCACGATCGTGGGATCAAACCTTTGCGCAACGATGCTGGCCGGTACGACGCGACCAGCCACGTTCGGGTCGCTCGTCAGAAAGTAAGGCACCTCACGCTGCAACGGCAGCATGTGAAAGATTGACGCGACTAAAATGAGGGTGGTGGTGGCCAACACAAACACCACGAGCCACAGATAACGGTTTTGCCGGTTCGACTCTTCGAAGACGGAAAAATACGCCAACCGCATTTTTGTGGCCGCACCGACTGGTGGCACGTTTCCGTCAATCGGCAGGCGTTTTTTGTAGAACATCGGTTGCTCCTGACCCCACTGTATTTGACGCTGCAATTCCGTCGACATAGCATGGCAGCGACATGTTGACGACTAAGATGTTTCGAATGCTCGACCTGCTAATCGCGATTGCGCAAGCTCTATGCATTGCTTACCTAATGCACAAATTACGATTCGGTCGTGGTCGCAAGACACCCATTTTTCAATCCTCCAAAGATTTGGATGAAGGGTTCGGTGAAAACTACAATCAGACCGAAGGGTATTCTTCGTCGCATCGCTAATCGTCACCTAATGATTCGGCTGATCTTGAACCAGTCCGCTCTTCCGCCACCATTACCGCTAACTAATCCATTGGCCCAGCTCGGTACTTGCCACATGAGATAAGACATAAACATGCAAATAATTAGTACGGCACTTGCATACATAATGTCGAATCCTGCCGCTGTATTGCCACTCTGATTCATTCTTTCAACAGCGGTGGTCAAAGCATTAGTAACACCACCCAACATCATCAAAACGATGGCGCAAACGACTTTGTAAAGCGCGGCTGCAGTCGTGAAGCGTAACCATCCGGTGAACATATGGCTGGACACATCAAACAATTTCCACGGAATCATGAATGGCCCAATAGTGATGCCGAGATACATCATGATTGTTCCCATCATATAAACGCTGATGTACACCATAAGAACAAACGCCAAGACCAACGCAACAATGACCCCAATTAATGCGGCAACAAACGATGTTAAAAAAGATAGCCCTGACTTCAAGGCTTGCTTAGTTTGATCCCATATTCCGGTATTCAGATCAGATGTTCCTCCTGATATTTTTGCTGAATCCAAGCGCTTTAAAGTGTCATTGAGTTGTACTACACCTGCATTAAATGCCGAGTCGGAGCTTTTACCAGTAATTTGCTGAACCAGATATTCCGATCCTGTGACGAATATTTGACGTACGCCAATAATATCGCCCATATAAGACGTCAGTATTATTCCCACAAAGCCCACGTTCAAAATATGACTTATTATCCTTGGCGTGATTTCTTCCATCGATACGTTCTCCGCCATTAACTGGATAAACATAAAGATAGTGAGCATAACGGTCAACGCGCCAAATATTGCCAAGCCGGTTGGCAACAATCGATCCGATAATAAGTTACCAATTGTGGCGACACCTTGTAAGGCCGTCTGGATCAGATCTAGCATTGCCTTATCCATGTCTTACCCCCATCTTTGCAAAATGGTGATCAATATCAAAACTGGAAATAGAAAAGTGAAAAGCAACCAGTTTGGCGTGTCACAGTAGGTCACGATCATTCCCCAAGCCAAAGCCAAACGCCAGCTATTGCGAAATTCTCCTCTGGGGACGATATATTCTTTTCTCGCATTATTTGGTAGTTCCAACCGTTTTTCAAAGTGCCGATTCAGCAAATTCCGCTCCTGCTCCGACAACCTAAAAAGCTGAAATATGAGAATTCTTATCGGAGGCACTCTATTAATCACTTTGTTAATCCGCTGTTGAAATTAAATTGTGATTTTTCTGAAGAACGTGATCGCTCCGACCGGCGTTTTAACTCAGCACGAATCGCATCATCATGTGCTTTTGATAAATTTTCTTCTGCCGCTTGCTTAGCAACTTGACCTTGTATTAACATCGTCATTTGATGTTGGTCATAAGTATATTTTGCAGCAATGCCAATAACGGTAATCAACAATCCAATAATCACAATTAATAATTTAGTATTGATTGTGGCGATCAAGGAATTCATGATAATTTCCCTCCCTACCAACTTTTAAAGTCAAATTCGCTTTTACCGGATTTGCTATTTGCCCGGCGATTCATTTCTTGCAAGATGGATTGATCCTGATTGATTGAAAGTTGCTCTTCCTGCGATTTTTTATATCCCTCGTTTTCACTGGCAATCTTCTGTTGCACCACCGCTGCCTTAATATCCTGCAACTCTCCGGCCATCATGCTCGACTGGGTTGAAAGCGTTTGCAGTCCTTGCACGGAACTCGAAATGGTCGGGATACTTTGCGTGACTTGCTGCAGTGCCTGCGAACGTTGCGTTGCCGTGTTGAGTACTTGAAGGTCTCTGTTGATCGCATCCCGGTAGTACCCACCCCTGGCATCGGCAAGCTGCATCTCCGCATTGAGATAGGCCGTTGGATTCATGTTTAGCGCATCCATTTGACCTTTCCTGAAACTGAGCGTTTGATAGGCCGATGCATACGAGCTCTGCACGCCGTTGACCGCCTGATATAGCGCCTGGTATCCGGCAAGTGCCTGTTGCCATGGCATCGTTGTTTGCCCGATCAATTGGGGCGGTAACTGCTTGAGTTGCTGAATCATCGTCGTGTACTGGTTGATCTGGTTCTGTATTTGGGTCGCTCCCTGAGCAACCTGGTGCAGCAGCTCGACATGGTTGAGCAATTGCGTTGGCTCCGTTGCTCCTGCGACCGCACCGGAAGCCTGTGCCGGCTTGGCCACCAGACTGGACGACAGCGCGATGACTGTCACGGTTAATGCAGCAAGTCTCTTAGATTTCTGTTTCATCATCGAATCCTTTCTGTTCGAGATATTGCTCTTCGGTGGCAATCAAATCCTGAATGTAGGATTGCTGCCAACCTGCTCTGCCCTGCCCGCCATTCCAGTGTTTGTCGAATACCGACTGCGCCAGTTTGTCCGACCGCAAGCACGCCGCACTTTCCGGTTTCAACGCCAGTTCAACCAGCGTGGCACCGTCCGGATTGACGAACACGTAGTCACGCTTGGGCACAGCGTCACCGAGCAAATCGATTTCCTTTTCGTTCAAATTGAACTCTGTGCGCAAGAGCTTGTGCAATGCGCTGCCTCTTGTGGCTTTCTTGGTCGGCATCAGAATCCGACTTGGAAAATTGTCGCGAATCGCCGGGAAGATCTCACTCCCTTTCAGGTCTTCAAATGACTGGGTTGTCATCATCAACGTGGTCAGGCGTTTGGCCAACGTAGCGGCCCACTTGCGCAATTGCTGGCTGACGGACGGATCGCGTAACAGGAATGAGCATTCCTCGGCGTAAATCATCGTCGGTGCCGGCATGCCGTTCGGACGGAATGCCAGATTAGTGTCAACGCGCATGAAGATATAGAGCAGGAACGGTGCGGCGACGCGCTTGTTCGCCAGGATGTCCGACATCTCGATACAGGTCACTTTTCCCAACGAAAAGGCATCCGTAGCATTGTCAAAATAGTGCGCATACGGCCCGTCCTCAACCCACTGCTCCAGATGATCCTGCAAGCTCTTCGGTAAGTGTGTGCGGACGGTGTTGAGTCGCCACAGAGCGCGGTCTTTGAGATGGGCTGTTTCATCTATCGCTGTCCAGACGGCTTTGACATCGGATGAATCCATCTCGTAGCCATTCATTTCGATCAGCAAGCGAATCCAGTCCGCAAGCCATTCCCAATGTTCACGGTGACCCAGCAAGGCCGCGACCGGACCGAACGTAATGCCGTTACGGTGACGTTGCTCCGGATCCGACTCAATCGTCACATGCTGGCCACCAAGCAGGAGTGTCGGGATACGGCAGCTGTTGTCACGATCCAGAATCACCACGTTGGCATTTGGATATTGCAGAAAACGCACCCAGATAAAATTACAGAACACGGTTTTGCCAGTGCGGGAAAAACCGACCACAAACATGTGTGCCAGATCGCCGTAATGGGTATTGAAGCAATACACCGTCTTTTCCCGCGTCTGCAGCATCGCCAGGCAATAGCAAGGCACCCGCAATTGCTCAGACAGATAAGCATTCAAGGGTTCTCCCTTGTGGTGTGTATTGAGCAAGACCAGATCGGCAACGTTGGCGGTGGATAAAAAGTGCCAGTGCACGACGTCGGCCCACTGGCCCGGAATAGTCCCGCCGATCGACGAATCCAAATGCAGCGTTTCCCGCATCGGCACCATGCTCTTGTCGCGCAAGGCCAGACTGACTTCGTCGTAGACACAATCGCAGTGTTCTTTTGTATCGCCATGTGCCAGCACGGTTAGGTTGTGCCAGCCATAGTGAATGTCGCCAGCGGTAATGTCCGCTTGCGCAGCATCGGCCTCCTGGCTGAAACTTTCTTTTGCCGCATCCCGCGACGTCATCGTCTCTGGCGAGACGCCCTGTCTGTTAAACGCCATTGCCAGCCATTGCTTTGCCGAAAACTTGGTCACTTCATTAAAGCGGCGCATCTCCTTGATGTGCGCTTCCTGTTCTTCGCGGCTGGCAAACCGGAAGCACTGGCTGATCGTGATTTCGCCATTAATGGCCAACAAGCCGTGTAGCATGCCGACCTCGGTGCCACCGATACCCTCTGGACCAGACGGATAACCGCGCGGCTTGATCGTCGCCGCCGCAGCGTAATGTTGTCGCTCGTTTTCAAAGATCGCGAAATTATGGCCGACATAGACGTTTTGATCGATCAAGTAACCATCGAGCATCTGCCCGTCCAGCGGCGGCCCTACGCCGGTGATATTCGAATCGGCGCGTGGAAACGCGGTCAGCAAAAACGCCCGCAGTGCGTCACCCGACAAGCGCCGGAAACGGCATTCCGGGAGCGATGCCTGGAAATCCTTGATCAGCTGATCGAAACGATGAGCCACATCGTCAAGACTAGCCGCCGTATAAGCAAACGTATCGCGCGCCTTGAACATGGCGCGGATCGCGTACAGCATCGCCTTCATCGGCGGCATTTGCTCATGGGTGTGGAAGTAATGAAGTCGTTCAAAAAACTGGCTGGAGCCGGATACCGGCAATAGCGATACGCTCAGATAGTGATGGTTGCTAAAGACCTTCCCTTCCGCGAAGTCAGCGCGCAACTGGTCATCGATCAACTGGGCAATAGAATTGGGCATGGCAACTGACCGATAAGCCCGTGTGCGGCGACGCCGCACCGTCCACCACATGTTGATCGGCCGACCTGTCAACATCCGCAGGGCTTTCTGTGCGCGCAGCGCCAGCGCGTTCATGTCCGCATGCGTGGCACTGGTGACATCCGGTCCATCAAACTCGAAGCAGGCCAATAAGGACGAGTCCTTGTTGACGATGATCGCATCATTCAACGAGAACAACCACGGCGCACGCTCAGTCAGTGATCGCGCTTTCGCCTGACGTAATAGTTGCTCTTCCTGTAGGGTAAGAGGCTTCATTAATGTACCTCACTTCAACTTAAACCAGCCGGTTGCGGCCAAATCCCAATGGCCGGGGATGTATCTGCCCAGAAATACCTTCCTGCCTGACTTGCGGCCACGGCTCATATACATTCGACTGGTGCCAGTAGCGCAAGTATTTTTGGCGGGTGCAGGCGTCATCTTTGCTAAGCTCACGGAGGAAAATAAGAACCCCGACCATGCCCAGTAGAGAAACTCCACCAAATACCAATGACCGGATGTCAATCGCACCGACAATAAAAATCGTGAGCAACGCTAGCCAGATTTTAAAAACCTGATACTCGACACCGAAGACCATGCGTTGGTCCGATAAAAAATGGCGTACCTGGCTTCGGCGTAGCTTTTCCAGATCTGTTGTGTCCGTCATGATCAACACCCAAAGGAATAGCCGGTAAAGGTACTGATGAGCGACTTCAACGACAGCAGCCCAACCGTGCAAATCAGCACTTTCAAAAAGCTGCCGATGGCACCGCGCGCCTCCGTCACCATTACGAGGATGATCAGGAACGCCGTTGCAATAAAGGCGATGGCGGTAATGAGAGGTGTGCTGAACAAATTGGCAACGTTGCAGATGGCGGTCACGAACGGATTACCGATCGTTTGCGCATAGGCAAAATTCGCAACCGACAGCAACAGCAAACCAAGCAACCTCACACGGCTGTTTTTCGATAAGCGGTCAACATGATGCATGGCCATATTTATCTTAGACAGAGTTGTTTTCTGTATCAACATGGGAGGCTTCCTCCTGTTTTGAAGCGTGAATAAAGATGGTGAAACCGGTAATCGCCGTCGTCATCAATGCCCAGGATTTGCACAATTGCTTCCGGCGCCCGACCGGCGTATTTGGAACAAAAGATCACGTACTGGAATGCAGTGGCGATTTCTGCACGCATTGTTGCCAGCGGCCAGTTTGCCGCTTCTGGCGCTTTGCGAATCAACGACTCCAGCCGCGGCAGTGCCTGTTCCGGGCTGTCACAGTGAAGCGACGCACCACTGCCGGAATGACCGGTATTGATGCCATCCATCAGGTCATTGGCTTCGGCACCGCGCACTTCTCCCAGAAAAAGACGGTCTGGCCGCATGCGTAGTCCGAGCTTGATCAGATGAGTGATCGTCACATCCAGCGAAGGATTGGCTTCGACCTGGACGAAGTTCGGCGTATCGATGATTAATTCTTTTCTGTCTTCGACGACGAACAACCGCTCATCTGGTGCAATCTCGCTAATCATCGCGTTGAACAACGTGGTCTTGCCGGCGGACGTCGAAC
>CANFED010000193.1 GCA_947445995.1 Oxalobacteraceae bacterium
ATCCATCTGAACAAGTCGCCCATGGTCGTGAGCAACATGAAAACGCTGTCACCCGCGATGGCCGCAAAATGGCAGATCGATCTTGAGCAGGCCCATCGGCATGCCGCCATCGCCGCCACACTGGCCGACATGGGGACGATCTGGCAACAAGTCTTCCAGCGTCCGGAACAGGCTACGCCGGATGTTGACGAAGACCTGTACAACGGCTTCATCGGCAACGGCGACCGGCGCAAGCTCAACGAATTGCGTGCGCTCTCGCCTGTTGCGCTGGCCAAGGCGCATCCGGGCTTCGACGATGCACGACTGGAAGAACTGCTGTTTCGCTACCGTGCGCGCAACTTCCCTGACACGCTCGATGCCGCCGAAGCCGAACGCTGGGAACAGCATCGCAGCGAACGCCTGTTCGAAGGCAGTGCGGGTGCCCGTACCGTCGACATCCTGTTTGGCGAAATCGATCAGCTGTCCGAACAGGCGGATGCCCGTGGCGAAGAAATCCTCGGCGCGCTATACGACTACGTGGAAATGATTGCACCGGCACCGCAGTAATTCCATTGCGCGACCATTGCGGCAGTAGCAGACCCTCCCACAGGAAGCATCCATGAACACACCGCAGCACAGCAACCCGCCTTCCCTTGCACCATACGGTGCCTGGCTCTCGCCGATCACGTCGGCTGCCATCGTGGCCGAATCGGTCGGACTGGACCAGCCCGCCATCGCTGGCGACACCATCTGCTGGATCGAGGGACGCGCGAGCGAACAGGGCCGCAGCGTCATCGTGCGTTATGGTGCCGATGGCCGTACGACCGACCTGACGCCGGCGCAATTCAATGTGCGCAGCCGCGTCCATGAATACGGTGGCGGCGCACTGTGCATCGATGGTGACGACCTCTATTTTTCCAACCACGCCGACCAGCGCCTGTATCGCCAGCACGGCCAGGCCGAACCGCAACCGCTGACTGCCAGCGGTGCCATGCGCTTTGCCGAGACCATTCCCGATCGCGCCCGCCATCGCCTGATCTGCATCCGCGAAGACCACAGTGACGCCTCGCGCGAAGCCGTCAACACCCTGGTCGCGATCAGTCTTGCCGATGGCCGCGAAACCGTACTGCTGGCAGGTCACGATTTTTATGCGGCACCTTGCCTGAGTCCTGACGGCAGCCAGCTGGCCTGGATCAGCTGGGATCATCCGAACATGCCGTGGGATGGCACCGACTTGTGGTGCGCCAGCGTGGCCGCCGACGGCAGCCTCGGCACACCGCGCAAGATCGCCGGTGGCATTGACGATCCGATCTTCCAGCCGGCCTGGTCGCCCTCGGGCGAACTGCATTTCGTTTCCGAACAAAGCGGCTGGTGGAACCTGTACCGCTTGCGCGGCGACTCGGTGCAGGCGCTGTGTCCGATGGCGGCAGAGTTCGGACGGCCGCTATGGAATGTCGGCATCTCGACCTACGGCTTTGATGGCAACGGCCGGATTATCTGCACCTATGTGCAGGATGGCGACTGGCATCTGGCGCTGCTCGATGCGGATACTGGCGTGTTGACCGAGATCGCCACGCCGTTCCGCAAGATCAGCGACCTGCAAGTCGGGCCTGATTTTGTAGTCTTCATCGGTGGTGCACCGGACCGTTCGGATGCCATCGTCCGCCTTGATCTCGGCACCGGCATCCACCAGATTCTCAAGCGGGCGATTTCACTTGCCGTCGATCCCGGCTACCTGTCGGTGCCGCGCGCGATCACGTTCCCGACCACCGACGAACGCAGCGCGCATGCGTTTTATTACGCACCAGCCAACCGCGATTTCGTCGCCCCGGCGGGTGACAAACCGCCGCTGCTGGTGTTCAACCACGGCGGCCCGACCTCTGCCGCCAGCGCGACGCTCAACCTCGCGATCCAGTTCTGGACCAGCCGTGGCTTCGCCGTGGTCGATGTCAATTACGGTGGCAGCACCGGCTATGGTCGCGCCTACCGCCACCGGCTCAATGGTAACTGGGGCGTCGTCGATGTCGATGATGCCCTCAATGCCGCCCGCTTCCTGGTCGCCAAAGGCGCAGCCAACGATCAGCAACTGGCCATACGCGGCGGCAGCGCCGGCGGCTACACCGCGCTGGCGGCACTAACCTTTCATGATGTCTTCAAGGCCGGTGCCAGCTATTACGGCGTCAGCGACCTCGAGACCCTGGCGCGCGATTGCCACAAATTCGAGTCACGCTATCTCGACAGCCTGGTCGGTCCGTATCCGGCACGTCAGGATATTTACGTGGCGCGCTCGCCGATCCATTTCACTGACCGGCTGACCAGCCCGCTGATCCTGTTTCAGGGCATGGAAGACCGCGTGGTGCCGCCGGCGCAAGCGCAGCTGATGTTCGATGCGGTGCGCGACAAAGGCTTGCCGGTCGCCTACATCCGCTTCGAAGGAGAGGCCCACGGCTTCCGGCGCGCCGAAAATATTCGCTGCGCACTCGAAGCGGAACTGTATTTTTATGGCCGCATTTTCGGCTTCGTACCGGCTGATGATCTCGCGCCGGTGGCCATTGATAACTTGCCCGACTGACCTCCACAAAAAAGGATCCCATGACTATCGCTTACTGGTGTGTACTGATTGCCGGATTGATGCCGGTGCTGACAACGGCCATCGCCAAGGTCGGACTGCGCAGCTATGACAACGCAGAGCCGCGTGCCTTCATGGAAAAGCAGACGGGTTTTCATCGCCGCGCCGATTATGCCCATCGCAATCACTTCGAAGCGTTTCCATTTTTCGCCGTCGCGGTGCTGATCGCCACCCAGCTCAATGCCAATCCGCAGTATGTCAATGCGCTGGCGATGGCCTTCATTGCCGTGCGCATTCTTTACACCGCGCTGTATCTGGCTAACAAACCGACTGCCCGTTCGCTGGCCTGGATTGCCGGCTATGGTTGCGTAATCGCCTTGTTCGTTATCGCGGCCTGACCCCTCACGTTTTTGGAACTACGATGCAAAAAATTGATTTCGAGCTCAACGACGAATTCGTCGAACTCAACCAGCTACTGAAACTGGTCGGCATCTGCGACAGTGGCGGTGCCGGCAAGATGGTCGTCGCCGGCGGCAATGTCTCGGTGGATGGCCAGCAGGAATTGCGCAAGACCTGCAAGATCCGCGCAGGTCAGGTCGTCAGCCTCAATGGCGTGCGTATCCACGTGAAGCCCGGCTGACGGCGATGACCGATCTGTTTGCACAAGCCGATCCCGGCCTTGAGCGACTGCCGTTGCCGGATGCCGATGTGCGCTTCCAGCGTGATCTCTATCCGCCCGCGCAGTGCAGCAGCGTGCTGCATCAGCTGATCGACGGAACCGATTGGCGGCACGAACAGATCACGCTGTTTGGCAAGCAGCACTGGCAACCAAGACTGGTCGCTGCGCACGGTGATGCCGGACTGGCCTATACCTATTCGGGACTGACCTTGCCGATGCAGCCGTGGACTGCGCTGCTGTCCCGGCTCCGGCAAGACATCGAGCACATCGCTGGCGTGGCTTTCAACAGCGTGCTGCTGAACTGGTATCGCGACGAGCAGGACAGCATGGGCTGGCACAGCGATGACGAAGCCAGCCTTGGCAACGCGCCGGTGATTGCTTCGCTGAGCCTGGGCGCGACACGCGTGTTCAAGCTCAGGCACAAGACGCGCGCGGAACTGCCAACCACGATGCTCGCACTCACCGATGGCAGCCTGCTGCTGATGGCCGGTCAAACGCAACGGCACTGGAAACATGCCGTTGATAAATCACGCAGCGCATGCGATGCGCGCATCAACCTGACATTCAGGCGGATCATGCAGGCTTCCTGAGCCACATCGCACACGCCACCAACACAACAGATAGCAGGAGAATTTCGGCATGAAATGGGACGGCAATCGCGAGAGCGACAATGTGGAAGACCGTCGCGGTGACAGCGGCGGTGGTGGTGGCGGCTTCGGTTTCGGCGGACGCTCGGTCGGCATAGGCACCATCGCCGTGGCGCTGCTGGCATCCTATTTTTTCGGCATTAACCCGATGACGGTCATCAGTCTGCTGAGTGGCGGCGGGGTTGGGGATGGCAACATCACACAGAGCCAGCAAGCTCCCGCCAAAGGGCCACCTGCAAACGACGCCGCAACACGTTTTGTGCGCGTCGTCCTGGCGGATACCGAAGATGTCTGGACTGCCCAGTTCCGCGCAGAGGGTGGCAATTATGTGAAACCCAAACTGGTGATTTTCAGCGGCCAGACATCGACCCGTTGCGGTCAGGGCGAGAGCGCCACCGGTCCGTTTTATTGCCCGGCCGACCAGAAAATTTACATCGACCTGAGCTTTTACAAGCTGATGCGTGAGCGCTTCAAGGTCGAGGGCGAATTCGCCCAGGCCTATGTCATCGCCCATGAAGTTGGCCACCATGTACAGAACCTGATGGGCATTTCCGGCAAGGTCGACACGGCCCGTCGCAACGCGACCCAGACTCGCGCCAACGCGTTGTCGGTCCGCATGGAGTTGCAAGCCGACTGCTTCGCCGGCGTCTGGGCATTTCATGCCAACGAGGCACGCGCCATCCTTGAAAGCGGCGATGTCGAGACCGCGCTCAATGCCGCCACCGCCATCGGTGACGATGCACTGCAACGCCAGTCGCAAGGACAGGTTGTGCCGGACTCATTCACGCACGGCACTTCAGCCCAGCGGGTGCGCTGGTTCAAACGCGGCATTGCGACCGGTCTCGTGACTGATTGCGATACGTTCAAGGCGCGCCAATTGTAATTTCCTGCTCTGCATCCCGCTCCTCTCCGGAGCGGGGCTCCGATTACATCCGTCCATCGGACATCACGCCGACAAAATAACTGACATCGCCACCGAACCAACACTGCTTTTTCACCACCTACCCGTGCGACCAGTATTTACGACCTCAATCCAACCGCCCCGCATTTGCTAATTGCGCATTATCAAAATACGTTCTGCGTAAATTACTTATAAATAACTAACCGTTATCGTTGAATAGAAAATGGATTCACGTTCCGTGCGCTGCCGGCGTGGTCGTCACTGGAAGCACAAGCAAGGTGTCGCGCGTCACTTTTTTTCGACGTAGCGGCAGCGATCCTCTTCTTTATTTTTTCGATGGGAATGTCATGTCAATCAAGGTCGGTGAAGACACTGATTCTTCAAACAGCAAGGCACGTGTTGTTGTCTCGGCACGTGAAGGAATCATAGAAATCGAAGGCAGCGAATTGTTCGTCGCAGACCAGCTCAACCGGCTCAAGACCGTCATTTGCCAGGTGGTCGCCAGCAGCGCCAAATGGCGCAACGGTCAGGAGAGCACTGCCGCAGCAAAGCCGGTGAATGGCACTCTGGCACCGCAGGCACTGGAGAAGTTCTCCAACCTGTACACGCAGGCGGATGGAAAGTTGCAGCTGCTAAAAGATCTTCCCGGCAACAACATGGCCAACAAGACCGTCAATGCCGCGCTACTGGTCGCCCATGCCAATGCGCTGATGGGTGCCGAGCACACGACGCTCGATACCATACGCGCCGTCTGCAAGGAGCAAGCCTGCCATGACTCGAACAATTTCTCGGCGACCTTAAAGCGTGAAAAAAACTTGTTTGTCCATAGCGGCAGTCTGCACATCACGCTCAGTCCGGCAGGTCGGGAGCGCGCGGCTTCGCTGGCGAACCAGCTCAATACCGGCAACTAGACAGGCGCAGCAATTACCCATTGTGGTTTCAAAAATGTCTCCTAGAATGGCTAATCGAAGCCACCTTTTTGGAGCCCTTGATGAACCCTGAATCTGCCAGGAAACCTGATATTGAGTTCGAAGAACTAAACGAAAAATTGCGCCGGGATGTGATGCGCACACTGGAACCTTACGGCACGCAACCCTTGTCTGCATTGGTACAGATGTCCGATGCAGAACGCACCAAATGGCTGTTCTGGAACCTGCACGAAAACCTCGATGCGGTACGTGCCTACGAACCTTCTCTGGTCGGACAGATCATCCGTACTCAGCTGACAGTCAGTGATGGCCTGTCGATGTGGAGCGAAAAAAATGGCCTCGAAAAGCGTGCTGAATTCAGCTGCAAATGGCAACTGCTGCTCAAGCCATCCAGCTATGAAAGCGAACAGGCCTACTCGATCAACGATGGCTGGATTGATCTGTCGATCGGCGACGGCCCCCCGCCCCATCCGGCCTTGCAACCAGGCCAGAAAGGTTATCTGGATTCGGACAGCGCGCTGTATCCGAACCAGTTATTTCTGTACGGCTGGATCGGCGAAGCCGTCTGGCAAGAAATCAAGCCGCAGTTGTATAACGCCAGCGCGAGCTGCCATACCGACATTTACCTGCGTGATAATTTCCTGTTCCCGGTCAAGCCCTGCCTTGGTTTTCTGACCGGCCCGGCCGGTGCGCTCGGCATCACCAATCTCGAATTCCGCACCTCGACCCAGCCGCGCCTGACCTCGTGGATCAGGTCCTGATGCGACCGTCCAGCCAGGCGTCGATGGAAGCCTTGCCTGGACCGTAAGCAACCAGCACCAGCAACAGCGCGCCCCAAAACGCGTGGTCATTCACGGCGGCCGGACACTCGAACAGGAACAACTGCGGATACGACAGAACGGCCATCAGGTTGACGACAAACAGACCGATGGCAGCCGGCCTCGAAAACAGTCCCAGCAGCAACAACACCGGAAAAAACAACTCGCCACCCGCACCCATCATGGCAGCCAGTTCGGGTGGCAGCAACGGCACATGGTACTCATCACGAAACAGCGACAGCGTCGCGCCCCAGTCACTGATCTTTACCAATCCGGATTTGAAGAACTGCCAGCCGACATACAGGCGAATTGCCAACGCGATCAGTGAGCCGCCTAACGCCACGAGGACCTGATCAAAACACGCGAGTCGACGGTGCAGCCGCAAGAAACTTTCCATGATTCATAACTCCAGTGAAAGAAATTTAAGCATCGATCGTTGCCAGTACCGACTGTTGCAGCCATTGTTGCAAGTGCGCCCCCAGATCAAAGTCAGCATCGATCGCCAGCGCCGCATCCACTGCGGTGCCTAGTGTTGCACCTTGCTGCAACAGGGTGAGTGCGGCATGCTCAGCCTGACTGATTGTCAGCAAGCTAACGCGCCACTGCGGTCGGGTGACCAGCGCAAAACAGCGTACTTCCAGCACCTCCGGAAATGCCGTTGCGCTGCCGGGCTGATGGGCGAGCCACAGATCGGCAATGGCCCAGCGTGACGCCAGTAGCTGAACGGCCGGATGCAAACGGCAATGCGCCTGATCGAACTGGTCAGGCGTCCATGTTGCTAACGAGGCAGGATCGAACGGTGCCGCCGTGGCGGCGTAATGTGTCCGAT
>CANFED010000194.1 GCA_947445995.1 Oxalobacteraceae bacterium
TAAATATTGTTGAGTGCGGCGATCACCACCGAGGCGGCGATGATGGACTCCACCCAGCGCGACGGCAGGCTGATCAAGCCGAGCGTCGCCAGCGTCAACGTAATCGAGTGCGCTACCGTAAATGCCGTAACGATTTTCAGGACCGACCAGAATGCCGGCTTGAAAGCATCGACTGCCTGCCACTGCTTGCGCTGGCGAGTGACGACGGCTGGCAACAGTAAGGCCAACAGAAAAAGGATGTGATCGAAGCCAATCCAGATATGCCAGACACCTTCACGGGCATAGTCGACAAATTGCGTAATCCGACTTGGCGTAGTCAGCGAAAATTGCTGAATTGCTTTTTCCGGACTGAAAATCGCGGTCGTCGAGACGCCCTGATATTGCAACTGCAGCAGGCCCTTGTGTTGCGGATCAATGTCAAAGAACAGCCCGTATTGCGCCTGCAAGAGTTTGATGGACTGTGCACATTGCGCCCGGAAGCGTAGTACCGCGTAAGCCCCATCAGTATGATCATCGACCAGGTGCTCGGTAACGGTTGCAGGACAAGATTGGCCATCCGATTGCAAGTTCAATCGCGCCATCGCATAGGCATCGATATCAATCTGCTTGGCCTTGACCTCGCCCCAGGTAATCGCAGCATCGCCATTGGCATCGAGACCGAGTGCAAAGTCGAGGTCACGCAACGCAATGTCCCACTGCCCGTTGATCGTATTACCCTCGACAACGAAGTTCAGATAACTGTCGCTGGGCTTGTGCGCCTGTGCCGCGAACGAAAAAAAACATAACAGAGCAAGCAGGAACAGGCGCTTCATTGCGCGACCCCGGTCACCTTACTGGCAAGCGCCAGCAAGACGGTATCTTCATTACGGCTGTCGGATAACCAGGTCAGAACGGGTTGCGCTGCTGCTGGCTTTCGCGCTGCCAACGCGGCCTCCAGAACAATACGCGCATCGCGCGGCTCAAGCTGAACGGTCCAGTTTTTCAGGGCCAAGTCCAGCGCTTTGTCCGGATCGCCACCGATGGCCAGCACGAAACGCGCTTCCTCCTGCTGATGAACGGTATCACCTCGTAGTTGCGCTGCCGCGTAACGTGCAGCAAGCGTCGCCTGCAATGTGGGAGCATCAGGTGACTTCAACATGCGCTCGGCAAACACCAGTCGCAACAACAACACATCAGAGCGGGTCCGGTCCTTGAGCAGGGCAACAACCTCGGCGGCGCGTTTCTGGTCCATCAATAAATCGGCATACTCGGCAAGCAGAAAGGTATCAGGAATGTCGAGTGCGACGGCTTGCTTGAAATGCTGTTCGGCGATCTTGAGCTTGCCAATACGCTGCGAGATTTCAGCCAGTCGCAAGAGCACCCACAAGCGCTCACCCGGACTCGCATCCGGATGTCGGTTCAAACTCTCCAGCAGGGTATCGTAAGCCGGTTGCGCCTTGCCGGTCAGCCCGTCAACCATCGCGAGGCAGCCGGTTGCAATCACCTCGTCGGTCAATCCGTGCAATGCCTGGCAATCGGCACGCGCCTGCGCATAGCGCGCTTGCACAATATGAATCGTGGCACGCAGCGCCCGCGCCTGCGCATGCCCAGGATAACGAACGATCACGCTATCAAGATCCTTGATGGCACCACTGAAGTCGTGATTAAACTGCGCCAGGCTGGCGCGCATGACCTGAATTTCGACCGGCGGTTCTGGCATCGCCCACCACGGTGCCAGTGCGGCCTGTGCATAACCGATGTAACGCGGGTCACCTTCCTCCGCCACCAAGCCGTAGTAACGTTGCGCCAGTTTCAGCGCAGCAGCCTGATCGCGCGGATCTCGCTGGAGCATCTTTCGCAAATCAGACATCTCGCGCGCGATCGGATCATTGGGCCGAAATGGCAAACGTTCCAGCACAGCATCATCAGACGCAGGGACCCGCGGAGCCGATTGGACTACCGGCAAGATGAACAGGCAAGCAAGGAATAACGTCAATCTCAAGCGCATCGAGTTTCCACAGTAAATGGCAGGAAAAGAAAAACTGGTCTGCATGATAGCGCGCCAACTATGGCTTCGTGCTGAAGAAAAAAACGCAGCCCATGATGGGCGCGTCGTACATCGCGGCTAGATTGGTTGTTGGTCTCCACAGCAAAATAATTTCAGATGTTTTCCCTTTTTTTTGAAAACTTTGTCAACGCACTAACGGGTATGCCGTTATTGCTAGCGATTCATGTGAATCTCCGCTTATCAATCGTACCAATTCGAAGGATTACAAAATGAAAAACCTTATCGCTGCATTGGTTGCTGGTCTGTTCGCTGTTTCCGCTTTCGCTGCCAGCCACACTGCTGCGCCAGCTGCCCCTGCAACTCCTGCAACTCCTGCTGCTATGGCACCAGCAACTGATGCCGCACCAGCTGCCAAAAAAGAAAAGAAAGCTAAAAAAGCAAAAAAAGAAATGAAAAAAGATGATGCAGCTGCGCCAGCAGCGCCAGCAGCCAAGTAATTTGCTGTTAAGCTCGGACCAGAAGGCAGGTTATCCTGCCTTTTTTTATGGCCGAACGCTTTTCAACTGCGGTCTCACTTTCTAGGCAAATACTGAACATCACGATGACCTATTCCTTCTTACCCCTACGCGCGCTCGCATTTTCCGGAATTCTTTTGCTATCCTCGCATGCCACCGCACAACAACCCGTCAAATTCAAAGTGGTATCTCTTTCTGCTGGCATCCATTTAATCAAGGCCGAAGTAGCAGCAAGCGAAGCCGAACGCGAACAAGGCTTGATGTTTCGTGAAAAAATGGGGCCTAACGAAGGGATGGTGTTCTTGTTTGGCGCACCGGCAGGAGTCTGCATGTGGATGAAGAACACGTTGTTGCCGCTATCAGTAGCGTTCATCGATGATGACGGCAAGATCATCAATATCGAAGAGATGAAGCCTCAAACCACCGAATCACATTGCGGCCTCAAGCCCGTGAGTTATGCGCGGGAAATGAACGCCGGATGGTTCAAGCAAAAAAACATCAAGCCAGGCATGCTCATCGACGGACTACCGAAAACACGATAATCAAAACGTCGTAAAAAAACCCACATGGTTGATTTCATGTGGGTTCTTTGTGTAGCAAGCCGCATAGCGGCTTACCAGAAAATGCGAATCAGGCGGCCAGCGCCTTCAATGCTGCTGCCATGCGGCTCTTGTGGCGAGCTGCTTTATTCTTGTGAATGATTTTCTTGTCAGCAATGCGATCGATGATGGAAATCGATGACTGGAACACTTGGGTTGCTACCGCTTTGTCACCGCCTTGGATTGCCTTGCGGATAGCTTTGATCGCAGTACGCAGTGCTGAGCGCTGGCTCGAGTTGTGCGCGTTTTGCT
Source organism: Oxalobacteraceae bacterium (assembly GCA_947445995.1). Classification (GTDB taxonomy): domain Bacteria; phylum Pseudomonadota; class Gammaproteobacteria; order Burkholderiales; family Burkholderiaceae_D; genus Actimicrobium. Next base: position 3,354 of record CANFED010000194.1, read on the forward strand.
TGACTGCTTGACGTGCACGCTTGCGTGCTTGTGCGGTATTTGCCATGAGTGATATTTCCTAAATCGAGGTCAGGGTGCGCCATCAATGACGCTGGAGTTAGACAGAATTCTGTGAAGCCCCGGAGTATATCGGCTTTTATCCGAAAGGGCAAACTAACTGCAGGAACAAGTGAGAGGCCCTTGCAAACACAGGCATGCAAGCAATGGAAGGCAGAATCGAACAGCTATAATCCAGCCCCATGAACCTGCATAAAACGCTCGCCACGATATTCGGCATGACAATGCTCTCCCGCATCACCGGGATGATACGCGACGTCCTCATTACCCGTGCCTTCGGCGCTTCCGGTGCCACCGATGCTTTTTTTGTTGCGTTCCGCATCCCCAACCTGCTGCGCCGCCTGTTTGCCGAAGGGGCATTTGCCCAGGCATTTGTGCCCATTCTGGCCGAGTACCGCAACCAGCGAGGTGATGCTGCCAGCAAATTACTGGCGGACCATGTTGCCACCATCCTCACCTGGGCCTTGCTACTGACCTGCACTGTCGGAATTGTCGGCGCACCGGTGATCGTTTATTTCATGGCTAGCGGATTAGCGGCTGATCAAGCGGTATTCGACACCACAGTCGTCATGACCCGCATCATGTTCCCCTATATCGGCTTCATGTCGCTGGTCGCGCTGGCTGGCGGCATTCTCAATACCTGGGGCGAGTTTCGCATACCGGCCTTCACGCCAGTGCTGCTGAATTTGTCGTTCATCGTTACCTCACTGCTGGTCGCGCCACTGCTTGCAAAACCGATCTATGCACTGGGCTTTGCCGTATTTTTTGGCGGGTTACTACAATTGGCCATACAGATACCCGCCTTGCTGCGGATAGGAATGCTGCCGCGCATCAAGTTCAATCCGCGTTTTGCGCTGGCAGATCCGGGCGTGCGACGCGTACTGAAACAAATGGCTCCGGCGACCTTTGCCGTATCAGTTGCGCAAATCAGCCTGATCATCAATACCAATATTGCATCGCATCTTGAACTGGGGAGTGTGTCCTGGCTCTCATTTGCCGACCGCCTGATGGAATTTCCAACAGCGTTACTGGGCGTCGCATTAGGAACAGTATTGCTACCAAGCTTGTCGAAAGCCCACGCCAATGGCGACCCGGTCGAATATTCGGCGTTACTGGACTGGGGCCTGCGACTCACTTTCTTGCTAGCCCTGCCGGCGGCCGTCGGACTGGCCACCTTGTCGGAACCCCTCACCGCAACGCTATTTCATTATGGAAAATTCGATGCTCGCGCTGTGTCGATGACCGGCCAAGCCTTGATTGCCTACGGCGTCGGACTCATCGGACTGATCGTTGTAAAGATACTGGCACCGGGTTTCTATGCCAAACAGGATATCCGTACCCCGGTCAAGATCGCTATCGGTGTCCTGATTGCCACCCAGTTGATGAACTTGATTTTCGTACCTTATTTGGCGTTAGCCGGTCTAGCACTATCGATCGGGCTGGGGGCGTGTATCAACGCGATTTTTCTGTACCTCGGCTTGCGTCGACGCGGCATCTACGTTGCCAGGAAAGGATGGGGCATGTTTCTGGTCAAACTGACAGGCGCACTGTTTCTGATGGGAGGCGTCGCGCTGTGGGCCGCTGGCAAGTCAGACTGGATCGCGCTGCAGGCACATCCCCTGCACCGCATCGGCATGTTGTTGCTGGTGCTGCTGGTCTGTGCGGTCACGTATTTCGGTGCGCTGGTTGCAATGGGCTTCCGACCCGCCGACTTCAAGCGATCGGCACCATGATCACTCCACTGGACTATTTCGCCGCCCTTGTGCAGCAGGACACGAGCATTCCGTTGTTCGAAGCCGGGCTCACGCTCGCGCAAGATAGCGATCCGCAATTCGACCTCGGCGGCGCGCAAGCGGAAGTCGACCGGATGGCAGCAAAATTACACAAACGCATACCGCCCGATACTGCGCCTATCCAGAAGCTGCGTTTGCTGAACCAATATTTTTATGTTGAACTGGGTTTTGGCGGGAACATCAATAACTACTACGATCCGGACAACAGCTATTTGCATCGGGTAACCCGGACCCGACGGGGCATTCCGATTTCGCTGGCAATGATCTACATGGAAATTGCGCAGCAAATCGGACTGGATGTACGCGGCATTTCCTTTCCCGGCCATTTCCTGATGAAGCTGTCCACCCAGGCCGGTGAAATCATCATCGATCCGGTCAATGGGAGCAGCCTGTCACGCGAGGAACTGGAAGAGCGACTGGCACCTTTCGCCGGCCAAATTCGGCAGGCAGGAAAACCCCTGTCGACCTATCTGGAACCGGCGTCGGCACGCGACATCCTGATACGCATGCTGCGCAACCTGAAATCACTCTTTTTTGAATATGATCGCTGGCAATCCTTACTGGATGTACAGCAGCGCTTGCTGATCCTGTTGCCAGGCGATGTCGCCGAGCGACGCGATCGCGGGCTGGCCTATGCTCACCTCGATTGTCCTAACCCGGCGCTCGAAGATCTCGAGGCCTATTTGGCCGCACGCCCCGATGCGGCCGATGCTGACGTACTACGGGAACAATTGCCGTCGCTAAAGGCGGCAATCCGTCGCATCAACTAAGTCGCACCCCCGGCATCAGTTCTTGCCGCGCGCCTCGATCTGCTCCCATTTTTCCAGCGCCTCCAGCAGCTCACCGTCGAGCTTGGCAAAGCGCTGATTGAGACGCTGCAGCTCTTCCGGCTTTTGCTTGTAGACATCCGGGTCCGCCAGTTTGGCCGAAATGGTTTTCTGTTCGGCTTCAATTTCGGCGATCAGCACTGGCAAGGCATCGAGTTCACGCTGTTCCTTGTAGCTCAGTTTTTTCTGCTTTGGAGCAGCGGCCACTGGCTCGGATGCCGCCTTGGCATCACCCTTCGCCACCTTGACTACCGGTGACGTCAACGGTACGCGACGCACGCGCTCCCAGTCGGTATAGCCGCCAATGTACTCGCGCCACATGCCATCACCTTCAGCGACGATGACTTGCGTGACAACGTTGTCGAGGAAGGTACGATCGTGGCTGACGAGAAAGACCGTGCCCGTGTATTCCTCAAGCAGTTCTTCCAGCAACTCCAGCGTATCGATATCCAGGTCGTTGGTCGGCTCATCGAGCACCAGCACGTTGGCCGGCTTGGCAAACAGACGCGCCAGCAGCAAGCGATTGCGTTCACCACCCGACAGGGACTTGACCGGCGACCTGGCACGTTCCGGCGCAAACAGGAAGTCATTGAGATAAGTCATCACATGCTTGCGCTGACCATTGATCTCGACCCAGTCGCTACCAGGGGCAATCGTATCGGCAAGACTGTCGTCTTCATTGAGCTGGGCGCGCATCTGATCGAAATAGGCGACCTGCAATTTGGTACCCTGACGGATGACACCCGAATCCGGTTCCTCTTGACCCAGGATCATCTTCAGCAAGGTCGTCTTGCCGGCACCATTGAGGCCGATCAAACCGACCTTATCGCCGCGTAATAGTGTCGCGCTGAAATCACGCACGATCACTTTGCTGCCATAGCTCTTGTTGATGCCGTCGAGTTCGGCAACGATCTTGCCTGACCGCTCACCGGCGGACACATCGAGTCGCACCTGCCCTTGCTGGTCACGACGCACGCTGCGGGTCATGCGCAGGGCTTCAAGGCGACGCACACGCCCTTCGTCGCGGGTACGACGTGCCTGCACACCCTTGCGGATCCAGACTTCTTCCTGCGCCAGGAATTTATCAAATTTTGCGTTCTCGACTTCTTCGATCTCGATCTGTTCCGCCTTGCGTAACTGATAAGCGGTGAAGTTGCCAGGGAAGGACAACAAACGACCGCGATCGAGCTCGATAATGCGAGTGGCAACGTTATCCAGAAAGCTACGGTCATGGGTAATGAACAAGACGCTGCCCTTATAGTCCCGCAGCAAGCCTTCCAGCCAGAGGATGGA
>CANFED010000195.1 GCA_947445995.1 Oxalobacteraceae bacterium
AATGCCCTTCGGTTATTGCACCCTACGAATTGCTTTTGTAGTTGCTGTTGCAGTTGCTGTTGCAGTTGCTGTTGCAGTTGCTGTTGCAGTTGCTGTTGCAGTTGCTGTTGCTGTTGCTGTTGACTTTGACCTGTTCCGCATTGAGACAGCTGCCAAAAGTCGGAGTCAGGCAGGGGATCAGAGGGACGCATGTCTGAGCGCAGCGAGTTTGCGGCCCTCCCCCTGACTGGCTCCGGCTTTTGGGAACCCGAAGGGCAGCAGTCTCGCGGTCGCCTTTTTCTTGGTTACTTCTTTTTGGCGAAGCAAAAAGAAGGGACCGCATGCCGGTCCGGCTGCCGGGCCGCCCCCGGCTTGGTCATGACGGAGCAGAAAAAGAATCAGCAACCCCAGCACGGAAATTTGATGGCAAGCACTCCGAATCCGCAAGCAGGGTCAGAGTAATTTTCGCGATAAAGCCTGCGAAAAAAAACTCTGACCCTGGTTGCTACAGACGGGGGTTTGCGATCGCGGGAAAAAACGAACCAGAGCCGCTCCCGCACAGTCGCGTAGGATGCAATAACCGCAGGGCACCGCACCGCTCCGTCAGCCCACCATCAACCACGCACCACTACCAGCAATCGCCACACCGGCACCACGCACCATCCAGCCCTGCCGCGCCATCCCTTTACCAAGCAGCAAACCAATACCATGCAACCCCACCGTCGCCAGCACGAAACCAAGCCCGTACTGCCACGCCGTTGCATCAAGCGGCATCTCGACACCATGTGCACTGCCATGAAACAGCGCAAACAGCGCGACGGTACCTGCACCAAACACCGCCCCCGTACGCACCGAAAAAGCAATCAGCAATCCCAACACCAGCAGCGAGGCGGCGATGCCGGACTCGACCATCGGCAGCGCAAACCCGGCCATGCCGGCGATTGCCGCGACGCTCATCAGCGCCACGAAACTGGCCGGCACTTGCCACTTGGCGCGACCACCGAGCTGCCAGGCCCAGAGACCGACGGCCACCATCGCCAGCAGGTGATCCGCTCCCAGCAGCGGATGAGTCAACCCAGACAGCACGCCGTCGGCGTGGCCCGGATGGGCGCTGGCGATGCCACTGGTGGCGAGGACTAACGGAGCGATGCTCCAGCGGTTCCAGCGTTTGAATATGCTGCGCATGTAACTCTCCTTGATGTAGTGAATGGTCGGTCGGGTCCGGCTAGATCAGGTGTCTTCCACCATCATTTCCAGTACCCGCAATTCGGCACCGGCAGTCGCACGCAACTGATAATTGCCGCACTGCGGACAAGCATCGCCATGCGACTGCAACGGCACCGTCAACTGGCAATGCAAGCACCATGCCGCGCCGGTCGGGGTGTCGATGGCGATCTCGGCATCCTGCAGGCAGGTGTCCTGCGCCATCACTTCCAGCGCGAAACGCAAGGCCCGCACCTCGACATTGCACAGCGATCCTGCCTCGATGCGCAGCAGCGTCACGCGTACGAATTGCTCGCGCAGCGCCGCTGTTTCGACGATCTTCAGGATCCCGCTGGCAAGGCTGACTTCGTGCATTTAGAGGCGTCCTCGTCCACCGGTTTCGATATAGGCCACCAGTTCGTGTTGCTGGCGGTTGATGGTGGTCAGTGTACTGTGCACCCGCTTGATGACCGCCCGCATGAAGTTAAAGATCAGCACCGGGTTGGAGGTAATGAGCGGATCGATGTCGGCCTTGTTGAAGCTGATCACGCTGGCGTTGCCGAGCGAACGCACGGTATCCGGATGCGCGCTGCCATCAATGAAGCTCAGCTCGCCGACCAGGTCGCCCTTTTCGAGCACATGCAGGATGGGTGCCGATTGCTTGTCCTTGACCACGCCGGTAATAGCCAACCGGCCTTTGATGACGATGTAAAAGCAGTTTGTCGAAATGCCTTTTTCGCACAGCACTTCGTCGTCGCTCAGGTCGATTTTCTGGGCCGCACATTCGGCCAGGATGGTGGCACCGTCGGCACCGATGTATTGCCCGATTGGTGCGTTGCGGATCAGTTCCGCGATTTCAATGCTGTTCGATTTCATGGTGTCTTTCGTGAAGGTGATCGACGCGGCGCGCGAGTGCGCCGGCGGCCAGTTGCAGGTTGACGGTGGCCGGCGCGGTCAGGCCGGTGTGCAGTTCCCATGCGTAGCCACGGATCGCCAGGACCCAGACTTCGGGGGCGCTGCCAAAACATTGCTCGCAAGTCGCGACGATGGTGTCGATCGACATCGCGTGCGAAGTAAAACTGAAATCCATCTTCGCTTCGGCCCGGTACAGCCGGAACGCCGGCAGCGCCGCCTCTTTCGAGGCATCGACAAACAGCACGCGGCGCTTGTGGCTGATCAGGTCGGCGTCTTCGAGGTTGAGCTGGTAGAACTTGACCTTGTCGGCTTGCGGGCACAGACCCGATTCTTCCAGCCAGTCGATGAAAGCCCAGCCCAATCCGTCGTCCTCGCGACCGCTGTTGCCGATGCCGTAGATCAGCGCCGACGGGCTGTCGAAGTAGTCCAGCGTGACCGTGTCCAGCGTGATCGTGTCCACGCCGTTGCCGGTTGATTTATTTGCGGCGTTCATCGAGCTGGTTTCCTTTCGCATCGACCAGCGTGACTTGCAACGGCATCTCGCCGAGCGCATGGGTGGCGCAACTCAGGCACGGGTCATAGGCGCGGATGCCGACTTCGATGGCATTCATCATGCCCTCGGTGATCTCGGCCTTGCCGTTCAGGTATTCCTCGGCCACGCTGCGCACGGTGCGGTTCATCACCTGGTTGTTCTGCGTGGTGGCGACGACCAGGTTGCAGAAGGTGATCTGGCCTTCGGTGTCGGCGCGGTAGTGATGCAACAACGTACCACGCGGTGCTTCGACCACACCGACCCCTTCGCCGGTCCACATGGCCGGCGTCGCGCTGACCACCAGTTGGTCTTTCAGCAGATCGGGATCGTTGAGCAATTGCTTGATCAGTTCGGCCGAATGCAGGATTTCGATGGCACGCGCCCAGTTGGTGTGCAAGGTCTTGTTGCTGGACTTGCCCTTGTTATAGGCATGGAATTTTTCCAGGGCGACCTGCGCCAGCGGCGTCGAATACGAGCGCGTGACATTGACCCGCGCCAGCGGCCCGACCCGCACCGACCCCTTGTCGCGGCCAAGATCCTTGAGGAACGGGAATTTCATGTAGCTCCATTCTTCGGTGGCTTCCGAAAAATGATCGAGGTAATCGTGGTAGTCCAGTTCGCGCACGATGCGCTTGTCGTTGTCGATGATGCGCATCTTGCCGTGGTAATAATCGACGTCGCCATTGTCATCGACCAGGCACATGTCGAGCGCCGGTGCGTCGCCGAAGGTATCGACCAGCACGCGGTTTTTTTCATGGAAATCGTAGAACAGTTGCAGGCCTTCCTGCGCGTATTCCAGCATCTGGTCGATGCTCGGAATGGTGGCGTCACCGTGGATGAAGCGGTCGCGCACCTCCGCCGTGAGGTTGTTGTTGACGCCGCCGGGGATCGAACTGATGCCATGCATTTTTTTGCCGAGCACGGCCTGGATCAGCTCCTGTCCCCACTTGCGCAGCATCACCACGCGCTTGACCAGCGCCGGGTTGGCGACCGCCAGTCCGAGCACGTTGCGCTGCTCCGGCGCGGCATCCATGCCGAACAGCATTTCGGGCACGATCAGGTAAAAATACGCGGTCGCATGCGATTGCAATTGCTGGGCGTAATGGCCGAGGCGGCGCATTTTTTCGGCGGTCGGGGTGATCAGGTTATTGGTGGCGTAGCCGACGCCGATCATGTCGTCGAGCACCTTGGCACCGCACAGATGATGGCTGACAAAACAGATGCCGCAGATGCGCTGCAACAGCATCGGCGCTTCCCAGTACGGGTGGCCCTGGACGAATTTTTCGAAGCCGCGAAATTCGACGACCAGCAATTTGGCATCGATGACCTTGTTGTCGTCATCGAGTTCGATGGTGACCTTGCCGTGTCCTTCGATCCGGGTCACCGGATCAATAATGAGTTTCCTGCCCATGATGTTTTCCTTTGGTCTTGGCGTTTAGTCGTAGCGGTTCATTGAGGTCGGCAGATCGACCGGGCGGCCACTGACGATGTCGTCGAGTACCTTGAAGATTGCATCGCCATCGGGCGGGCAACCGGGAATGAAGTAATCCATCTTCACGACTTCGTGACACGGATAGACCTTGGTCGTCACGCGTGTCAGATCGGGATGGTTGGGGATGATCGGGATGATGCCGGCCACTGCCGTGGGCGACTTGATGTAAGCCTCTTCGAGACACTCGGCCAGCGGCAACTGGTTGCGCATCGACGGCACGCCGCCCCACACCGCGCAGGCACCGACCGAGATCAGGATGTCGCAATTGGCGCGGAAGTGTTCCAGCGTTTCGATGTTCTCCTCGCTGGCCACGCCGCCCTCGACAAAGCCAACCACGCAGCGTTCGGGAATGCGCTTGATGTCGGTCATCGACGAACGCAGGATGGTGACCTTGTCGAGCAGGCCGAGCAGGCGTTCATCCATGTCAAGAAAGGACAGCGTGCAGCCCCAGCAACCGACCAGCGCGATCATCGAGACATTGATCTTGCCGGCCTGGCTGGCCGCAAATGCGGCGTCGACCGGCCTTTTTGGCAGGTCGTGGCTGTAGGTGACGTTGCTATCGATGGTGGTGTGCGTGCTCATAATGTCTCTCCGGCGAGTGCGCGTTCACGGATCGACTTGATGTCGAACTTGCGCTGGCCGATCGGTGCATTGAAGCCGACCCGCTTTTCGATGATGGTGCCCACCGGGCACAGGTCGACCGCACGAGTGACTTCGGCGGCGCTCATTTTGTTGGCCAGCGCGACATTGATTTCGATGCGCGAGGTGGTGCCGCGTCCGCTGATACTGAAAATTTTCAGGCCGGTATCGGCGTCGCGGACAAACTCGACGCAGCGCTGGCAAAAGATGCAGCGGTCGCGTTCCAGCAGGATGTGGTCGGACGCGTAGTCTTTCTGGCGCGGCGTGAAACGGTACTCGAAGCGCGAGACCATCATGCCGACTTCATAGCCGACCGCCTGCAAATCGCAGCGCCCGCTTTTTTCGCAGCTCGGGCAATTGTGCGTGCCTTCGGCGAACAGGCTTTCGACCAGTGCCTTGCGCTGGTCAGCCAGTTCCGGCTGGTCGACCGTGACCACCATGCCATGCGCTACCGGCACCGTGCAGGCGGCGACCGTCGCGCTGCCGACCTGCACCGCGCAGACCCGGCAGGTGCCCAGGCAAGGCTTGCCTCTGACGTAGCACAGGGTCGGGATGTAAATGCCATTGTCGAGCGCGACATCGACCAGGTTGTCGCCCTTGCGCGCATTGATGTTTTTTCCATCGATCTGAATCTGGATCTGAGTGTGAATCATGAAACAGTCCTCCTGTCGTTGAGTAGGGCAATCGCTTCGCGATAGCCGCGCCGGCTTTCTTCAAGGTCGAATGACGGCAGTAGCGGTCCGGCCTGCCGGACCAGTTTTGACTGGTACAGCTCGGGGAAATTTTGCAGCGTGGTCAGGATCGGTTTTGGCGACGTGCCGCCCAGCCCGCAGCGACTGGTCTTGCGCACCAGCTTGCCCCAGACCACCACGTCATCGAGGTCTTTCTGGCAGGCCTTGCCGTCAATGACACGATCGATTTTCTTGAGCAGATCGACATTGCCAGAGCGGCACGGCACGCAAATGCCGCACGATTCATTGACGAAAAACTGCATGAACTGACTGACAATATCGAGCAGGTCGCGGCTGCGATTAAAGATCATGAACGAGCCGTTGCAGGTCAGGTCTTCGAGGGCGATGGCGCGGTTGCCATCTTTTTCGACCGAGACGCAATCGCCCGAAGGACCGCTGACCTGCACGGCCCACGGATCGCGCGCGCCGGCGTTGGCCAGCACCTCGGCCAGCGTGATGCCCCACGGGATTTCATAGATGCCGGGTGCCTCGCAATCGCCGGAAATGCTCAGCAGGCGCGTGCCGGTCGATTCGGCTGTGCCCATCGTCTTGAACCAGCTGGCACCGTGTTCGATGATGCGCGCCACGGCGGCGAAGGTTTCGACATTGTTGACACTGGTCGGTTTGCCGAGAAATCCCATGTTGACCGGAAAGGGAGGCTTGACGCGGGGCGTGCCGCGCTTGCCTTCGAGCGATTCGATCAGCGCGGTTTCATCGCCGCAGATGTAGGCGCCGGCACCTATCTGGATGCGGATATCGAAATCGAAGCCGGGCTTGCCACCTATGCTCTTGCCGAGCAAGCCTTGCTCGCGCCAATCTGCCAGTTGCTGGTCGAGGTAATCTTTCAGGTACAGATATTCGGAGCGCAGGTAAATGACGCCCTGCTGCGCGCCGATCGCGTACGCCGCCGTGACCATGCCGAACAGCACCGCCTGCGGCGACTCGGTCAGCAGCACGCGGTCCTTGAAGGTACCGGGCTCGCCTTCGTCGGCGTTGCAGATCACGTAGCGAATCTTCTCTTCGTTGTCGGCACACAGGCGCCATTTCAGGCCGGTCGAAAAACCGGCACCACCGCGTCCGCGCAAGCCGGATTCGGTGACGGTCTTGGTCACGATTTCAGGCGGACCGGACAGCAGACGGGACAGCAATTCCCGGTAATCCGGTTCGGACTGAAAATAGACCGGCCCGCTTGTGCGGATACCGGACTCGACCATCGCATGGACATAGGCCAGCGTCGTGCTGGCCAGGCCGTCCGGATTGGCGATGGTGGCCGACGACTCGCCGTTTTTGAGACGGGTGATGATGGCCTTGATTTTTTCTGGCGTCAGGCGGGTGAAGGCTTCCTTGCCGATGAGCATGGCCGGCTCCTGATCACTCAGGCCGATGCAGGATGTGGTTTCAAGGCCGAAGGTATGGCTGGCATCCTGTGCGCCGAAGGCGCTGCCGGTTTCCCGGACCAAAGCATCATGGACTTCCTGGTAGCCGTCCATCCTGGCAATGACGGTATCGCTGAGGTAAATCTGGTACTTCGCCGCCGGCTTGCCGTGGAAGAAATGATAGAAGGAATAGGTCTCGCGGATGTCGAGCTCGGTCAGGCCAAGCCGCTGCGCCATCTCGGGCAGAACCGCGTCGGGGATATGGCCGCAGCGATGCTGGACATCCCACAGGATATCGAGCAAGCGGGTGCGGTCGTCGTGATGGCGTTCGAGTATGTCGGTGATGGTATGCATGGTCTCCCGGTCCTCATGAATGGATCTGCCTGGCGATTCATTGGATGGTGGTCCGGATGAATCGGTTCGATACTGATTTCTGTCGCCTGCGGTA
>CANFED010000196.1 GCA_947445995.1 Oxalobacteraceae bacterium
ATCTTGTAGGCTTCTGCCTCGAACATCTTGAACACGTCCGGATGCACATAACGCCGCACTGGCAAGTGGTCGCCGCTCGGTGACAGGTACTGGCCGATGGTCAGCATGTCGACGTTGTGCTCGCGCAGATCACGCATGACCTGCAGGATTTCTTCGTCGGTTTCACCCAGGCCGACCATGATGCCGGACTTGGTCGGGGTAGTTGGATGCAATTCCTTGAAGCGCTTGAGCAGGTTCAGCGAATACGCATAGTCGGACCCCGGACGCGCCTCTTTGTACAGGCGTGGCGCGGTTTCAAGATTGTGGTTCATCACGTCCGGCGGTGCCAGATTCAGAATTTCCAGCGCGCGGTCCATGCGGCCACGGAAGTCCGGTACCAGGATTTCGATGCGGGTCGACGGCGACAGTTCGCGGATGCGGCGTATGCATTCGGCGAAATGGCCGGCACCGCCGTCGCGCAAGTCATCGCGATCGACCGAGGTGATAACGACGTAATTGAGGCGCAATGCCGCAATGGTCTTGGCCAGGTTTTCCGGCTCGTCAGTATCAAGCGGGTCAGGGCGGCCGTGGCCGACATCGCAGAACGGGCAGCGTCGGGTGCACTTGTCGCCCATGATCATGAAGGTCGCAGTGCCCTTGCCGAAGCATTCGCCGATGTTCGGACAGCTGGCTTCTTCGCAGACAGTGACGAGCTTGTTGGCGCGCAGGATGTCCTTGATTTCAAAGAAACGGCTCGATGGCAGCGCCGACTTGACGCGAATCCAGTCGGGTTTCGGCAGGCGCTCGGCCTGCACGATCTTGATCGGGATGCGTGCCGTCTTGCCGGCACCTTTTTGCTTGTCGAGCGGATTGTAGTAAAGCGGTGTCGCCAGTTCGGTCGGATCGTTTGCCATGTTGTCTGACTCCTGCGTCAAGCCGCTGCAGGAGCGTGTCCTTTCAGTTGTTGTATCAGTTGTCCAGTCAGCGTCGCCTGGAGTTGTTCGACCGTCGCGTCACTGCCGAGGCTGCGCATGTCGATGGTTTGCAGTCCTGCATACCCGCACGGGTTGATCCATGAAAACGGCACCAGATCCATTGCCACGTTGAGCGATACCCCGTGATAGGTGCAGCCATTGACGCGGACTTTCAAGCCTAGCGCCGCAATTTTTGCTCCTTCGAACGGTCCGTCGGCAACGTAAATGCCGGGGGCACCGGCCTTGCGCTGGCCGTGCAGATTATACGCGGCCAGCGTGTCGATGACCGCCTGCTCGATACCCTGCACGAATTCGCGCGCCAGCAAGCGGCGGTCGCTGCGCTGGCGGCGCAGGTCGATCAGCAGGTACACGATGACCTGCCCCGGAGCGTGATAGGTGACTTCGCCACCGCGATCGGTTTGCACGACGGCGATGCCGTGCGCATCGAGCACATGGGACGGATCGGCACCGAGGCCGAGCGTGAAGACCGGATCGTGCGTGACCAGCCAGAGCTGGTCGGTACTGTCGGCGGTGCGGGTATCGGTGTAGGCGCGCATCGCCTGCAACGTGGTGTTGTAGTCTTCGTGACCGCGCTGGACGATAAGAGGTGTTGGCATGGCGTCAGTGTAGCGAAAAAAAAGCACCGCCGGATTTAACCGGAGGTGCTTTATTCGGGATGATACGGTCAGTCGCGTTTGCTGATCAGATAGCTCAGCAGGTATCCGACGCCGGCCGCGATGGCCAGGGCGGTGACCGGCTTCTGGCGCACATAGGTGCGGCAATCTTCGACCAGACGCTCTTGTGCATCCATCAGCTGCTCGCTGCGATGCGCGACGGTTTCGGCTGTCGAGCTGGCGACGTTCATCAGCTTTTCGACGGCCTGATGGGCACCGGCAGTGAATTTTTCGACCGCAGGATGGGCAATTTCAGCGGCCTTGGTGATTGCGTCTTGCGCGGCATTGCTGGCCTTGTCGATGTTACTGTCGACGGTGGCACCATTTTTGGCAATGGCGGTGTTGATGTTGTCGTTGGAGTTCATGTTTTTATCCTTAAATAAATGAAATTAAATCCGGACTCAGTACAGGTTGGGCTGGGCCGCTGGCACTGCGGCGGAAGAAGACGGTGGCATCAAGTTACCACCTTCGCCTTCCCAGGTGGTCAGCTGTTTTCTGCTTAGCCGGGCATCGCGCCGTACGGCGTCCTTGTGGGATTTGGCAATGATATAGGTGAGGCCCCAGCCGATGAGTCCCAGTGTGATGACGAGTGTTCGATTTGACATGATGTTTGCTCCGGTTTGCCCGTCTGCTTTACCCGTACAGGTGAATCGACGGCGACTGCAGAGCCGTCGATACGATCACTCAAGCAGAACTGATGAGTCATCGTAGTGTTTTGATCGACATCAAACTATAGGACAGTGACTGATCGTGTTGTAGGAAGTGACGAAGGACGGTAACGATTTTTGCCATCCGGTCGGTCTTTACAGATACACGTGTTCGCCCTTCTTGGCCTTCCATTCCTGCTCGAAATGCCTTGCGTCTTCTTCGTTGCGGGCAGTGACTCCCATCAGGATGCCGCCGTCGCGGATACCGGCTTCGTAATGCTTGACCCGTTCCTCTGGGAGACCCCAGCCGATCAGGGCACCGAGCAGTCCGCCGGTGACGCTGCCGGCACCGGCACCGGCGATGGCGGCGGCGATCGGACCTGCGACCACCAGTCCGAGTCCGGGCAGTACCAGCGTGGTGCCGATGGCGGCGATGGCAGCGGCAATCGCGCCTAGCGTTCCGCCGATTGCGCCGCCGATGCCGGCTCCTTCTGCAGCCTTGCTACCGAGTTCGGTGACCAGCGCGCTGTCCTCCGGGAAGTGGCGCAGGCGGGTATCGTCCGACATCACCACGTTTACGTCGTCGCGGTGGTAGCCGCGCTCGGCGACCGTGGTGTAGGCGAGTTCTGCGCTGTCACGATCATGGAACAGTCCGGTGACGATACGTGAGGATTGCTTGTCGTTGTTCAGAGCCATTGTGGTTCCTTTCGTCGGGCGCTACAGGTAGAGCGCCCAAAAATAAAGTGGATGAGGGAAAAAATTCTCGGTACACAGGAAGGCCGTTGCCGGTGTCACTGTCAATGCCACGCTGGTCATCCAGCCGATATCGCGTAATTGCATGAGGATCTCCGTAAGCGCAACGGGACTGCTGCACCGGACTACATCAGGCAGTATAGACACCGACGTGTCGTTTTACCATCGGATGCGCTCCGCGCAGAGGCAGCGCAAGTGGCCGGTATCGTGGTGGCAGTATCACGCCGGTAGTGTCAACGATACGTTGACGCGGCAACCCCGTTGCACTTCGCTGTACAGGTCAAGCCGGACCTGCCGCCGGGCGGCGCGTTCGCGCATCAAGCGCAAGCCGTGGCTGCGTTGCCAGTCCAGTCCTGCCAGATCGAAGCCGCAGCCCGTGTCTTCGATGGTGAGGTGGCATTGCTGAGCGTCGCTACTCAGGGCGACGTGTACCTGGCAAGGTCCGGCATGGCGTTCAATGTTGGAGAAACTCTCTTGCATCAGACGGAACAGGCACTGCACCGCCTCGGGCGACAAGTCCGGTTCGGGCCCGCTGAGGGCAAGCGTGCAGGGCATCCCGGTGCGCGTGCCGAATGCATCGAGGTAATCGGTCAGGATGGCGTGCAAGCCGAGCGAGGCCAGCGTGATCGGGTGCAGTTGATGCTGGATGTGGCGCGCTGTTTGCGTAATACCTTTCAGCAGCGAATTACCCTTCAGCCATTGTTGAGCCAGTTGCGCATTGTCGTCGGTGCGGGTTTGCCGTTCAATCAACGCCAGTCGCATGGCCAGCGCCGTCAGCGAAGAGCCGAGCTGATCATGTACTTCGGCGGCCAGCACATCGTGTTGCTGTTGCTGTTGGGTGTCCAGCCAGGCCAGCAATTCCTGCAGGTCAGCCAGTTGGCGCTGCAGGGCGGCGACGGGTTCCGGGAAAGTCATGCGGACGTGCGCATCAGTAAGTGGCGGCCTGCGTGGCCACAAATTCGAGCAGCATGTCGGCATCGAGGGGTTTGACCAGATGATGGTCGAAGCCAGCGAGGTGCGAACGCTGCTTGTCATTGGCATTGCCGTAGCCGGTTGCGGCGACCAGGACCACCTTGCGTGCGCCGGTGATCTGGCGTAACGCCGGTGCCAGCTCGTAGCCATTCATATCGGGCAAGCCGATATCGGACAGGATCAGTTGCGGTTCGAATTGGGCGGTCAGGGTAAGCGCCGTCGCGCTGCTGGTTGCGGTGCGCACGTCATAGCCCATTAACTGCAGCAAAGCGGCCATCGATTCGTTGGCATCCTCGTTATCGTCGATCAGCAGGACGCGGAAGCCCTGTCGGGGAGTGGTGCTTGATTCCATCGTTGGGTCCTTTGTTATTGGCTCTGGCAACCGACAAGGATGATACCGTCGTCCGGCGTCGCACTCTGGCTATGCAATTAATGCATGAACAAATAAATGACCAGTAATACGATGGCGGGAACGCCGAGCAACCAGCCGAGCAAGTATTTCCCCATATTGCATCCGATGCGCCATCCAATGAACGATGCAGGAAATGTTAACCGTCGTCACCCGCACTACCTATAAGACAGCGACTGAAACCGGTGTAGGAAAACATGAGGATAAAGCAGAGGGAAGAGCACCGGCACCGGTTGGTGCCGGTTGACCCCGTTGGTATCAATCGGTGCTGGTTGGTAGCGATGGATGCCGGTCAGAAGAGTGTGCCGCCCTTGCGTCAAAGTACCATCTTGACCATCGGATGCGAACTCAGTGCCCGATACAGGTCGTCGAGCTGCTCGCGGCTGGTGGCGCGTATCGTCACCGTCAGGCCGAGGTAATTGCCCTTGGTCGACGGCCGCTGTTCCAGCTTGTGATGACCGAACTCCGGATCGAACTGCATGACCACCTCGACAATCGTCGCGGCAAAACTCTCATGCATCGGGCCCATCACCTTGATCGGGAAATCACTCGGATACTCGATCAGGCTGGCGGGGGTTTCCGGCGTTGTAGTCATGGTGTGGCTCTCAATAAAAAGGTCAGGCAGCCTTGGCGGCCTGGTAGGCGGCATACAGTTTCGCATAGATGGGGCCGGGCACGCCTTTTCCAACCGGCAGGCCGTCGATGTGACTCACCGGCAGTACTTCCTTGGTCGCCGACGTCAGCAGTACTTCGTCAGCGCCAAAGACTTCGTCGCGCGTGATGCGGCGCGCGCTGAGCGGAATGCCACCGGCGGCGCACAATTCTTCGATCAGGCCATAGCGGATACCTTCAAGGATCAGGTTGTCTTTCGGTGGTCCCATGACGGCACCATCCTTGACGATCCACACGTTGGACGACGAGGCTTCCGTCAGAAATCCATCGCGGAACTGAATCGATTCGACCGCATCCTGCTCGGCGGCGTTCTGTGCAGCCAGCACGTTACCCAGCAGCGAAATCGATTTGATTTCGCAACGCAGCCAGCGCTTGTCTTCCATCGACACGCAGGCCACGCCCGTTTGCCGCACTGCCGCAGACGGCAAGACGATTGGATTGGTCATGATGAATACCGTCGGCGTGATGTCTTTCGGGAAGGCATGCGCACGCTTGGCGACACCGCGCGTGATGTGCAGGTAGACCATCTGGTCATCGGCCGGATGGGCGCTGACGACCTGGTCGATCAGCGCCATCCATTCGTCCCTGGTATGCGGATTGGTGATGCCGATCGCGGCCAGGCTGCGGAACAGTCGCGCCATGTGGTGCTCGGCGCGGAACAGCTTGCGCTGGTAAATCGGGATCACTTCGTAAATGCCATCACCAAAAATGAAGCCGCGATCGAGGACCGGAATTTTTGCTTCGGACAGCGGCGTCATGACGCCATTCAGATAGACCAGAGGATCATGCATTGCAGGCTTTCGGTTGGAACGGTGAATCAGCATTCTTGCACGACAAGCGCGTTCGGCCCATGCAAAATCAGCATCGCGATTTGGTACCAAGCACGGTAACCATGATGCGCTGCAACAGGATGAGCGATGGTATTTCTACCAGTTTGACAAAGTGCAGACATCGGTTAGTCTTCATGGCATTCACCCATCAGAGGATTGAAAACATGAGACCCCACCTGCTTGCCGTCGCCACCCTGTTGTCCACCGTCTTCGCGTTGTCCGCCACCGCAGTCTGTGCCAAAGACATCCGCATCGCCCACGTCTACGACAAAACCGGCGCGCTCGAAGCCTACGCCAAACAGACCCAGATCGGCCTGCAGATGGGCCTCGATTACGCCACCGGTGGCACCATGACCGTCAACGGCAACAAGCTGGTGCTGATCGAAAAAGACACGCAGGGCAAACCCGATGTCGCCAAGTCCCAGCTCGCCGCCGCCTATGCCGATGACAATGCCGACATCGCGGTCGGACCGACCGGTTCCGGTGTCGCACTGGCGATGCTGCCGGTGGCCGAAGAGTATAAAAAAATCCTGCTGGTCGAACCGGCCGTGGCTGATGCCATCACCGGCGACAAATGGAATCGCTATATTTTCCGCACAGGTCGCAACTCATCGCAGGATGCAATCTCGAACGCGGTCGCGCTCGACAAACCGGGTGTGACGATTGCCACGCTGGCCCAGGATTACGCGTTCGGCCGCGACGGCGTCAAGGCGTTTCGCGAGACACTGAAGAACGCCAAAATCGCTCACGAAGAATACCTGCCCACCAGCACCACCGACTTCACCGCGGGTGCCCAGCGCCTGTTTGATGCGCTCAAAGACAAGCCCGGTCGCAAGATTATCTTCATCATCTGGGCCGGTGCCGGCAACCCGTTCAAGATTGCCGACCTCGATCCGAAACGCTACGGTATCGAGATCGCCACCGGTGGCAATATCCTGCCGGCGATGGCGGCCTACAAGAACTTTCCCGGCATGGAAGGCGCGACTTACTACTACTTCGGAATTCCGAAAAATCCGGTCAATAACTGGTTGGTGACCGAGCATTACAAGCGCTACAAGAGCCCGCCGGATTTCTTCACGGCCGGTGGCATGGCAGCCGGTATTGCACTGGTCGAGGCACTGAAAAAAACCAAGGGCGATACCAGCACCGAAAAGCTCATCACGGCCATGGAAGGCATGAGCTTCGAGACGCCCAAGGGCAAGATGACCTTCCGCGCGGAAGACCATCAGGCGCTGCAATCGATGTACCACTTCAAGATCAAGGTCGACCCGGCTTTCCCGTGGGGCGTGCCGGAACTGGTGCGCGAGATCGGCATCGACGAGATGAAACTGCCGATCCGCAACAAGCGTTAAAACCAGCGCTCAATTCGATCCCATGATTTCTCTGGAAACCCGCGACCTG
>CANFED010000197.1 GCA_947445995.1 Oxalobacteraceae bacterium
CTGACGCGCGGCAAGGGCATCTCGAAAGACGCGTTGCGCGACTTCATCGTTGGCCTGGCGATTCCGCAGGATGCCAAGGACTTGCTGCTGGCGATGACACCGTCGAATTACATCGGTATTGCGGAGAAACTGGCTCGGGGGATCTGAACGGGCGGGAGGTCGTCCGGACGTCATTGGTTTGGTGACGTCGGCTGGTGCAATGCCCTTCGGTTATTGCACCATGCCAGGCTGTAGGGTGGGCACGGCCTTTTGTGCCCACGCGCGCGAACCAGGCATGTCGGCAAAATCCCGCTTTAGTGGTGCATTCGCGTGGGCACGATACTGCCGTGCCCACCCTACTACACTGGAGGTCGTCCGGACGTCATGGGTTTGGTGACGTCGGCTGGTGCCATGGCCGCACTAACAACTGCTCCAGCAAAAAAGCCTTGCGGACATCACTGCCCGCAAGGCTTTTTTACGATACCGGTACCGCAGCGAATTACACCACCGCACCATCCGTTTCATCTTTTTCCTTGATCGGCTTGATCAGGTCTTCGCGCTTCACGCCCAGCCACATTGCCACTGCTGCGGCCACGAACACGGACGAGTAGATACCGAAGCAAATACCAATCGTCAGCGCAACCGCAAAGTAATGCAGCGACGGACCACCAAACAGCAGCATGGCCAGCACCATCATCTGGGTCGAGCCGTGCGTGATGACCGTGCGCGAAATCGTGCTGGTGATCGCGCTGTCGATGACTTCGACGACCGAGGTCTTGCGCTGCGTGCGGAAGTTTTCGCGGATACGATCGAACACCACCACCGATTCATTGACCGAGTAGCCGAGCACCGCCAGCACCGCCGCCAGCACCGTCAACGAGAACTCCCACTGGAAGAACGCGAAGAAGCCCAGGATGATGACCACATCGTGCAAGTTGGCGATGATGGCCGATACCGCGTATTTCCATTCGAAGCGGATCGCCAGGTAAATCATGATCCCGACGATCACCATAGCCAGCGCCGTCAAACCGTTTTGCGCCAGTTCCGCGCCGACTTGCGGGCCGACGTATTCGACGCGACGGAGTTCGACATCGGCATTGCGCAGCTTGAGTGCTTCTAGCACCTTGCCGCTTTGCTGCGCGGTGTTGACACCCGGTTGCGACGGCAGGCGGATCATCACATCTTCGGCCCGGCCAAAGCTCTGTACCTGGTTGTCGGCATAACCGAGTCCCTCGACGGTCTTGCGCACCTGTTCGATATCGGCCGGACTCTTGTAGCTCACTTCAATGAGCGTGCCGCCCTTGAATTCGATCGAAAAGTGCAGACCGTTATAGAACAGGAAGAACACGGCCAGCACGAACGTGATTGCCGAGATCGCGTTGAAGACCAACGCATGCCGCATGAACGGTATGGTTTTTTTGATGCGAAATAATTCCATTACAGTTCCTTCTTTGCTGGTTCCGGCTTCCAGATCGTACCGATCGACAGGCTGGTGAGTTTTTTCTGACGGCCGTACCAGAGGTTGGCGAGGCCACGCGAGACGAACACCGAAGAAAAGATCGAGGTCAGAATACCGAGACAATGGACGACGGCAAAACCGCGAATCGGACCGGAACCGAAGATCAGCAAGGCCAGGCCGGCAATCATCGTCGTCACGTTCGAGTCGATAATCGTGGCCCAGGCACGATCGAAACCGATCGAAATGGCCGCTTGCGGAGAATTTCCGTTACGCAGTTCTTCACGGATACGTTCATTGATCAGCACGTTGGCGTCGATCGCCATACCGAGTGTCAGGGCGATCGCGGCAATGCCTGGCAGCGTCAGTGTTGCTTGCAGTGTTGACAGCAGCGCTACCAGTAGCAGCAGGTTGACCGACAGTGCCACAACGCTGAACACGCCGAACAGCATGTAGTAGATCACCATGAAGACGGCAATCGCAGCGAAACCATACTTGGTCGAATTGAAGCCCTTGGCAATGTTCTCGGCACCCAGTTGCGGGCCGATCGTGCGCTCTTCGACGAAATCCATCGGCGCGGCCAGCGAACCGGCACGCAGCAGCAGTGACAGGTCGCCGGCTGCTCCGGGAGAACCCATGCCGCTGATCTGGAAACGCGATCCGAGTTCGTCACGAATCGTCGCCACGGTCAGGACTTCGCCCCGGCCTTTTTCGAACAGCACGATGGCCATCGATTTGCCGACCTTGCCACGGGTGGCGTCACGCATCTTGCGACCGCCATCGCCATTGAGGTCGATGCCGACGGCCGGTTGCTGGTTCTGGTCAAAACTGGCACTGGCGCTGGCGATGTAATCACCGGTGATGATGGGCTCCTTGTACAGCACGACCGGTACGCCTTTGCCGACCTTGAACAGTTCGGAATTGAACGGGATCGCAGCGGTTTCTTCGGTGCCGCGCGTAACGGTCTCATCGACCATGCGCACTTCGAGCGTGGCCTGGCGACCGATGATGTCCTTGGCACGGCTGACGTCCTGCACACCGGGCAACTGCACCACAATGCGGTCCGCGCCCTGGCGCTGGATGATCGGCTCGGCCACACCGAGTTCATTGACGCGCCGGCCGAGGGTGGCGATGTTCTGGTTCACTGCATCGTCCTGCGCGGTTTTCAGCGCCGCTTCCTTGAGCGTGATGATCAGTTTCGGATTGGCGGCATCGATGCCATCGGTGAGCAGGATGTCCGGCATTTGCGATGCCAGGATTTCCTTCGACGCATCACGCGTAGCGACATCGCGGTAAGCCACTTCGACCGCATTGCCGTTGCGGGTGATGCCGGTGTGGCGGATGTTCTTGTCACGTAACTCG
The DNA here is from genome assembly GCA_947445995.1 of Oxalobacteraceae bacterium. GTDB lineage: Bacteria > Pseudomonadota > Gammaproteobacteria > Burkholderiales > Burkholderiaceae_D > Actimicrobium. The sequence goes on from CANFED010000197.1 coordinate 2,798, forward strand.
GTACGCACGCCGCTCTGCAATCCTTGCAGGCGCTTGGCCAGGATGGCACGCGTATCGACCTGCAACAGGAAATGCACGCCACCACGCAAGTCCAGTCCCAGATACATCGGGAAGGCATGCAGGCTTTGCAGCCATTGCGGAGTGTTGTGCAGCAAGTTGAACGCGACCAGATAGGTCGGGTCCGACGGATCGGCATTGAGTTCTTTTTCCAGCAGGGCCTTGGCCTTGAACTGGGTATCGGGATCGGTAAAGCGGGCCCGGACCGAGCCTTGTGCGCCATTGACTTCGTAATACAGACCGGTCGATGGCAAGCCACCTTTTTCCAGGATTTCCTGGACGCGCGCGAGTGCGCCGGCTTCAAGCTTGAAGGTGGCCTTGCCACTGCTGATCTGTACGGCAGGTGATTCGCCAAAGAAGTTCGGCACGGTGTAGACCACGCCAAAGATCAGCGCGAGACCGATGATCAGGTATTTCCAGAGAGGATAGCGATTCATGATTAGGCGTTCGAATGCGTTCGAGGGTGGGCGGCAGGCGCCGAAACAGGTCGGTGCGATGGCGACGCCATGACAGGCATCGCCATGCAGGACTTACAGCGACTTGATCGTGCCTTTAGGCAGCAGTGTCGAGACCGCGCCTTTTTGTACCAGCACTTCGGTGCCGTCAGCGATCTCGATGGTCAGATAGGCGTCGGTGACTTTGGTCACTTTGCCGAGGATACCGCCGGAGGTGACGACTTCATCGCCCTTGGCCAGCGCGTCCATCATTGACTTCTGTTCTTTCTGACGCTTCATTTGCGGACGGATCATCAGGAAATACAGCACCACGAACATCAGGATGATAGGCAGGAAACTGGTCAGGTTGCTGCTCAGGCCGAGGCCATCCAGAGGGCTTTGCGCGTAAGCGTTGGTTATGAACAAGATGTACTCCAATGGTTTGGTAAATTGAACGGCATTCTAGCATCGGCTTTACCCGTGTCAGGTGCCGCGTGCACGCTGTGCATGAAAAACTGCAACGAAAGCCTGGAAGGTGCCCGCGTCGATCGCATCGCGCATGTCCTGCATCAGTTGCAGGTAATAGTGCAGGTTATGCACGGTGTTCATCCGCGCACCGAGGATTTCGCCGGTCCGTTGCAGATGATGCAGGTAAGCCCGCGAGAAATTGCGGCAGGCATAGCAACTGCAGGTCTCGTCGAGCGGACGGGTATCGTCCTTGTGCTTGGCGTTGCGGATCTTGATGTCGCCGAAACGCGTGAACAGCCAGCCATTGCGCGCATTGCGGGTTGGCATCACGCAATCGAACATGTCGATGCCGTTCGCCACGCCAGCCACCAGATCTTCCGGCGTACCGACACCCATCAGGTAATGCGGCTTGTTGGCGGGGAGCTTGGGACCGACGTGGGCCAGTACCCGCATCATGTCTTCTTTTGGCTCGCCGACCGACAGGCCACCGATGGCGATGCCGCCGAAATCGATTTCATTCAAGCCGGCCAGCGACTCGTCGCGCAGGTGCTCGAACATGCCGCCCTGGACGATGCCGAACAGCGCGTTCGGGTTTTCGCCTTCGACGAACTCGTTGTGTGAGCGTTTGGCCCAGCGCAGCGACATGCGCATCGAGGCGGCCGCTTCGGCATCGGTGGCCGGACGGCCGTCAATTTCATACGGCGTGCATTCATCGAACTGCATGACGATGTCGGAGTTCAAGGCGCGCTGGATCTGCATCGAGATTTCCGGCGACAGGAACAGTTTGTCGCCATTGATCGGTGAAGAAAATTTCACGCCCTCTTCGCTGATCTTGCGCATCGCGCCCAGCGAGAAAACCTGAAAGCCACCGGAGTCCGTCAGGATCGGCTTGTCCCAGCCCATGAATTTATGCAGCCCGCCAAACTTGGCGATGACCTCGATGCCGGGCCGCAGCCACAAGTGGAAGGTATTGCCGAGCACGACCTGGGCATTGATCTCCAGCAGTTCGAGCGGCGACATCGCCTTGACCGACCCATAGGTCCCGACCGGCATGAAGATCGGTGTTTCGATCACGCCATGGTTGAGGGTGATGCGGCCGCGTCGTGCATGGCCGTCGGTTTTTAAGAGTTTGAAATCAATCATGATCGATACAGGTAAGGAACATCGCGTCGCCATAGCTGAAGAACCGGTACTGCTGCGCAATCGCATGGGCATACGCGGCGCGAATCGCCGCGTAACCGGCGAAGGCAGAGACCAGCATCAGCAAGGTCGACTTGGGTAAATGAAAATTGGTGATCAGCCGCGTCACCGTCTTGAAGCGATAGCCGGGTGTGATGAACAGACGGGTGTCGGCGCTGCCGGCAACCAGCTCACCCGTTTGCGAAGCCGACTCCAGTGCCCGCAGGCTGGTGGTACCGACGGCGACCACGTCGCGGCCAGCTGCGCGGGTGGCACGCACCGCATCGACGGTCGCCGCCGGCAAGGTGTACCACTCGCTGTGCATCGCGTGTTCGGCCAGCACTTCGGTGCGCACTGGCTGAAACGTGCCGGCACCGACGTGCAACGTGACAAACGCAAAACGGATGCCGTGCTCGGTCAGTTTGTCGAGCAAGGCCTGATCGAAATGCAGCCCGGCCGTCGGCGCGGCAACTGCACCCGGCGTGCGGGCGTAGACGGTCTGGTAGCGGGTTTCATCGAAGGCATCGGCGGTATGGTCGATGTAGGGTGGCAGCGGCAAGCGGCCGTAGGTCTCGATGAGTTCGAACACATCCGATGGAAAGGTCAGCGTGAAAAACTCGCCGGCGCGCTCGCCGACGATGACATCAAACGCGTCAGACAGGCGCACGATGCTGCCCGCCACCGGCGACTTCGACGAGCGGATCTGTGCGTGCACGGTGCGTGCGTCGAGCACGCGTTCGATCAGCACTTCGACCTTGCCGCCGCTGTGCTTGTTGCCAAAAAAGCGCGCTTTCAGCACACGGGTATCGTTAAATACCAGTAAGTCTCCGGGAGTAAGCAACGTGACGAGTTCGCCAAACTGGCGATCGACGAGTGCGTCACCCTCCAGTTGCAACAGGCGCGAAGCGCTGCGCTGGGCCAGCGGGTGTTGGGCAATCAGCGATTGCGGCAAATCAAAATCAAAATCGGAAAGTGAATACATGCGTGGAATTGGTGGTGTACTGGTTACGAATCGGAGCGGGAACTGCTAAGGTTGCGGGTTTGCATACCCGCAATCAACTTGCGCAACCCGCCATTTTACGCTGAGCCGACTCTCTTGACGCCTGAACCGCCCGCCGCGAAGCGAAAGCCCGCCAAGCCCATCACCAACGCCCAAAAAATCGAGAACAAACTGGCGCGATTGGGCCTGCGTACCGACATGGATCTGGTGCTGCATTTGCCGATGCGCTACGAAGACGAAACCCGCATCGTGCTGATCCGCGACGCCTCGTTCATGGGCGGCCAGTCGGTGCAGGTCGAGGGCTTGATCACGGCCTGCGAAGTCCAGTACAAACCGCGCCGCCAGCTGGTCGTCACGCTGGCCGACGAGACCGGGCAAGTGACGCTGCGCTTCCTGAATTTTTACGGTAGCCAGCTCAAACAGATGGCCGAGGGTAACCGGGTGCGTGCACGGGGCGAACTGCGGCACGGCTTTTTCGGGCCGGAAATGGTCCATCCGCTCTACAAGATGGTGCTCGAAGGCGCGCCGCTGCCGGTCGCGCTGACGCCGGTTTATCCCAGCGGCGACGGCTTGCCGCAAACCTATTTGCGCAAGGCGATCACGAGTGCGATGGCGCGCATCAGCTGGCGCGACACGCTCTCGCCTGCGCTGCTGGACGCGCTGGACCTGCTGCCCTTTGAAGCAGCGGTACGCCTGCTGCACAACCCGCCGCCGGAAGTCGATGAAGGCGCGCTCGAAGACCGCTCGCATCCGGCCTGGGTACGCATGAAGTTTGATGAACTGCTGGCACAACAGTTGTCGCTCAAGCGCGCGCAGGTCGCGCGCCGCGCCAAAGGTGCTGCGCCGCTGCCGGTGATTGGTGCACTGTCGCTGGCATTCCAGCGCCTGCTGCCATTTGCGCTGACCGGCGCGCAGCAACGCGTGCTCGACCAGATCCGCCACGACTTGCAGGCACCGTTCCCGATGCAGCGGTTGCTGCAGGGTGACGTCGGCAGCGGCAAGACCGTGGTCGCTGCGCTGGCGGCGGCGCAAGCGATCGACAGCGGCTTTCAGGCCGTGCTGATGGCACCGACCGAAATCCTCGCCGACCAGCATTTCCGCAAGATCGCCGGCTGGCTTGAACCGCTCGGCATCGAGGTCGTCTGGCTGACCGGCAGCCTGAAGAAAAAGGACAAGCTCGCCGCCAAGGAGCGCATCGAATCCGGCAGCGCGCAGCTGGTGATCGGCACCCATGCGCTGATTCAGGACGATGTTGTCTTCGCCCGGCTCGGGCTGGTGATCGTTGATGAGCAGCACCGCTTTGGCGTCGGCCAGCGCCTGACCTTGCGCAACAAGGGCCTCGGCCTGAGCGA
>CANFED010000198.1 GCA_947445995.1 Oxalobacteraceae bacterium
ATAACAACTGGCTGGGTGCGGCGCTGTTTGCCGGTCTGGCGCTGGACTATCTGCTGGACTGATCCAGCCTCAGTCCACGCCCAACTCGTCACCGAGCGCCTTGCCGCGATCGGCGGCGGCCTTCATGGCAGTGATGATGGATTGCTTGACGCCAGCGCTTTCCATGCTGGTCAGTGCGGCATAGGTCGTGCCGCCTTTGGACGTGACCTTTTCACGCAGCACGCCAATCGGATCCGGCGATTGCGCCGCCAGCTGCGTGGCACCGGCAAACGTCGCCAGCGCCAGCGTCTTGCCCTGCTCCGCCGTCAAGCCAAGTTCTTGCGCCGCCTGCTGCATCGCTTCCAGAAAATAAAAGACATACGCCGGGCCGCTGCCCGATACCGCGGTGACCGAGTCAATCAGTGCTTCGTCATCGAGCCAGACCGTCGCGCCAACCGCTTGCAGCACCGTGTCGGCCACAGCATGCTGCGCCGGCGAGACCCCGGCACTGGCCACCATCCCGGTGATGCCCTGCGCGATCAGTGCCGGCGTATTCGGCATGCACCTCACGATGGCCGCATGACCACCAAGCCAGCGCGACAAATCGGCTGAACGGATGCCGGCGGCAATCGAGATCACCAGTTGATCGGTCAGGTGCGGTGCCAGCTGCAACGCTACCTCCTTCATTTGCTGCGGCTTGACCGCCAGCAGGATCACCGAGCTGGCGGCCAGGGACGCATCCATCTGCGTCGACGTGCTGACGCCGAATTGCTGCGCCAGCTTGCTCAGGGCATCCGCATTCGGATCGACGACGTGAATGGTTGCCGCCGCACCGAAGCGCGCATGCAGGCCACCGATCAGGGCATTGGCCATGTTGCCGCCGCCAATGAAACTCAGGGTTAGTTCAGGGTGCTTGACGTCAGGCTGCATAGGTTCTTGCTCCAAAAATCGCGGAACCAACCCGCACGATGGTGGCGCCTTCGGCGATCGCCGACGACAAATCCGATGACATGCCCATCGATAGCGTATCCATCGGCAGGCCGGCAGCGCGGCATTGCTCAAAAAGTGTATGTAGCTGGCGAAACGCGGCGCGCTGCTCGGCCACCACCGTAGTCGGTTCCGGAATGGCCATCAGGCCACGCAAGCACAGTCGTGGCATTACGGCAATCGCCTGCGCGACGGCCAGCGCCTCGCTGGCCGGTACGCCGCTCTTGCTGGCTTCGCCGCTGATATTGACTTGCAGGCAAATGTTCAGTGGAGGCAAGTCGTCGGGCCGCTGGTCGGACAGCCGGCGCGCGATTTTCTCGCGCTCGACCGAATGTACCCAGTCGAATGACTCGGCGATCGGTCGGGTCTTGTTGCTCTGGATCGGGCCGATGAAATGCCATTCGAGCTGCAGTTGTGGCTGCGCCAGTTGCACCGCCGCGATCTTGTCGAGCGCTTCCTGCAGATAATTTTCACCGAAGGCACGCTGTCCTGCCGCCGCCGCCTCAAGAACAACGGTGGCATCGAAGGTCTTCGATACGGCCAGCAGTAGTACCTCTTGTGGCTGACGTGACACGGCCAATGCAGCGGCAGTGATGGCGGCATGCACAGCTTGCAAGTTATTGGAAATTACAGACATAATTGGTACTCAAAAAGTGACGCCTAGCGGGAATTTGATTAACCAGCGCACGCATCAGTTTCGACGCCATCCGCAACTGCCTTTTCGGACTGGCCAATCAGCAGGATCAAGGATTATAAATGGACATCTCCGAACTGCTCGCTTTCTCCGTCAAGAACAACGCCTCCGACTTGCACCTGTCGGCCGGCTTGCCACCGATGATCCGGGTTCATGGCGATGTGCGCCGCATCAACTTGCCGCCGCTGGAGCACAAGGATGTGCACGCGATGATCTACGACATCATGAACGATGGCCAACGCAAGGCCTACGAAGAAAAGCTTGAAGTCGATTTCTCCTTTGCGATCCCTGGCCTGGCGCGCTTTCGTGTCAATGCCTTCAACCAGGATCGTGGCGCTGCCGCCGTGTTGCGGACCATTCCATCAAAGATTCTCAGCCTCGAACAACTTAATGCCCCGCGTATTTTTGCCGAGCTGTCACTCAAGCCGCGCGGCCTGGTGCTGGTCACCGGTCCGACCGGTTCCGGCAAATCGACCACGCTCGCGGCAATGGTCAATCACGTCAACGAAAACGAATACGCCCACATCCTGACCATCGAAGACCCGATCGAGTTTGTCCACGAATCCAAGAAGTGCCTGATCAACCAGCGCGAAGTCGGCCCGCACACGCACAGCTTCAGCGCGGCGCTGCGTTCGGCGCTGCGCGAAGATCCGGACGTGGTGCTGGTCGGCGAGTTACGCGATCTGGAAACCATCCGGCTGGCCTTGTCGGCAGCCGAAACCGGCCATCTGGTCTTCGGTACGCTGCATACCTCGTCGGCGGCCAAGACCATCGACCGTATCGTCGACGTCTTCCCTGGCGATGAAAAGGAAATGGTCCGGGCGATGTTGTCCGAATCGCTGCAGGCGGTCATTTCGCAAACCTTGCTCAAGACGAAGGATGGTGCCGGTCGCGTCGCCGCGCACGAAATCATGCTGGGCACGCCAGCCATCCGCAACCTGATCCGCGAATCAAAGATCGCGCAGATGTACTCGGCGATCCAGACCGGCATGAACATGGGCATGCAAACGCTGGACCACAACCTGACCGACCTGGTGCGGCGAAACGTCATTTCAGCGCAAGTGGCCCGCTCCGCCGCCAAGACACCGGAAAATTTCCCCGGCTGACCCGTTTTCACCGCGACACCGCGCCCCCCGAAACGCATACCGAGGAAGCTCCATGGAACGCGAACAAGCCACCAAATTCATGAACGACCTGCTGCGCCTGATGGTCAGCAAGAATGGTTCCGACCTGTTCATCACGACCGACTTTGCCCCGGCCTTCAAGATCGACGGCAAGATCACGCCGGTGTCGTCCCAATTGCTCAGTGCTTCCCACACGATTGAACTGGCGCGCTCCATCATGAGCGACAAGCAGGCCGCCGAATTCGAAGCGACCAAGGAATGCAATTTCGCGATCAGCCCCGGCGGGCTCGGGCGCTTCCGGGTCTCGGCCTTCGTGCAGCAGCAAAAGGTCGGCATGGTCCTGCGCGTGATCACCACCGAGATCCCGACCATCGAGCAACTCGGCCTGCCGCCGCAGCTCCAGGACATCGTGATGACCAAGCGCGGCCTGGTCATCATGGTCGGTGCCACCGGCTCGGGCAAATCGACGACGCTGGCAGCGATGATCGGCTACCGCAACGAAAACAGCCACGGCCATATCATTACGATCGAAGATCCGGTCGAATACATCCACCCGCACCGCAACTGCATCGTCACGCAGCGCGATATCGGACTCGACACCGACAGCTGGGGCATCGCACTCAAGAATGCACTGCGCCAGGCACCGGACGTCATCCAGATCGGCGAGATCCGCGACCGCGAAACGATGGATCACGCGATTGCATTCGCCGAAACCGGTCACCTTTGTCTGGCCACGCTACACGCCAATAGCGCCAATCAGGCCATCGACCGGATCATCAACTTCTTCCCCGAAGAGCGTCGCCAGCAATTGCTGATGGACTTGTCGCTGAACCTGAAAGCGATGGTCTCGCAACGCCTGGTGCCGCTGCGCGATACCAAGGGCCGCTGTGCGGCAGTCGAGATCATGCTCAATTCTCCGTTGATTTCAGACCTGATCTTCAAGGGCGAAATCCACGAGATCAAGGAGATCATGAAGAAGTCGCGCGAACTGGGTATGGTGACATTCGATCAGACGCTGTTCGACCTGTACGAAGCCGACAAGATCTCGTACGAAAACGCGCTGCGCAACGCCGACTCGGTCAATGACCTGCGCCTTGCCATCAAGTTGCGTGGCAAGGACGCCAGGGACCGCGATCTGTCGAAGGGCACCGAGCATCTGGGGATCGTCTGACGTAGGGTGGGCACAGGGTTTATCGTGCCCACGCGGATGCACCGCCACGCAACCGGAATTGACCGGCGTGGCCGGTTCGCGCGCGTGGGCACGTCAAGCCGTGCCCACCCTACGGGGTATCTTGCTCACGCGGATGGCATCGACCCGCATGGTTGGTCGTAGCGTGGGCAAGGAGTTATCTTGCCCACGCGAATGCCTCAATGCGCAGCCGTCAACGCCCCGTCAATCAACTCGATCCAGTGCTGTACCGGCGTATCGGTGCCCGACTGCAAATGGGTCAGGCATCCGATGTTGGCCGAGACAATTGTCTGCGGTTTAGTTGCGTGCAATTTTTCCAGCTTGTTATCACGTAACTGATACGACAACTCCGGTTGCGTCACCGAGTACGTACCGGCCGAACCACAGCACAAGTGACTGTCGCCGCACAACTGCACATCGACACCGATGGCCCGCAACACACCTTCGACCTTGCCGCGAATTTGCTGCCCGTGTTGCAGCGTGCACGGCGGGTGGTAGGCCACGCGCTGCGTGATTTTTCCGCGCAGCTTTTCCTGCAACTGCGCTTCGAAGGCCGGCATGATTTCACTGAGGTCACGCGTCAGCGCAGAAATACGGGCAGCCTTGTCGGCATACATCGTGTCGTGACGCAGCAGGTGGCCGTAATCCTTGACCATGCTGCCGCAACCGGAGGCGGTCATCACGATCGCTTCGGCACCGGCTTCCACCAGCGGCCACCAGGCGTCGATGTTGGCACGCATGTCATTGAGCCCGCCATCCTGATCATTGAGATGGAAGCGGATCGCGCCGCAGCAACCGGCCTTGGGGGCGACCACCAGCTGCACGCCGAGCGCATCGAGCACCCGTGCAGTCGCGGCGTTGATGTTCGGTGCCATCGATGGTTGCACGCAACCGTCTAGCAGCAACATCTTGCGCGCATGTTCGCGCATCGGCATCAGACCGCGCGGGCGCGCCGCCGGCACCTTGGCACGCAAGGCCTTGGGCAGCAGCGGACGCAGCAGCTGGCCGGTTTTCATGGCCGGCGTGAACAGCCACTTGCGCGGCAGCGCTTCTTTCAGCGCGGTGCGGACCAGTTGCTGCGCCAGCGGACGTGGCACCTGGGCATCGACGGCCTTGCGACCGATTTCCAGCAAGCGACCATATTGCACGCCCGAAGGACAAGTCGTTTCGCAGCTGCGGCAGCTCAAGCAACGATCCAGATGCATTTGGGTTTTGCTGGTCGGCTTGGTGCCTTCGAGGACTTGCTTGATCAGGTAAATACGACCGCGCGGACCGTCGAGTTCGTCGCCCAGCAATTGATAGGTCGGACAGGTGGCGGTACAAAAACCGCAGTGCACGCAGGCGCGCAGGATGGCATCGGCTTCGATGCCGTCAGGGGTGTTCTTGATGAAATCGGCAAGATTGGTTTGCATGAATCAGAGCTCCGGATACAGACGGCCCGGATTGAAAATACCGGCAGGGTCGAACGAGGTTTTCAGGCGGCGATGGATTGCCGCGACGGCCGGGGCGAGCGGATGGAAGACGCCGACGGATTTATCGTCACCGCCGTACAGCGTGGCGTGACCACCGGCCTTGCTGGCGGCAGCGCGGATCGTGGCGGCCGGCGCGCTGGTTTGCAGCCAGCGCTGCGCGCCGCCCCATTCAATGAGCTGCGCACCCGGCAAGTCGATCGGCGGCGTGACCGACGGCACCGACAGTCGCCACAGCGCACTGTGCTCTTCGGCAAAAAAAGTATTGGCCTGTTCGCGCAAGTCGCGCCACAGGCTGGCCGGATCAGCGACGTTGTCGCCGCCGATGCGAATTTCAGCAGCAGCAACCGCAGCACGCGCACCGGACAGACGCACCATCAGCTGGCCATCGCACCAGGCGCTGGCTGAAATCGGCAACGGCTGGCCACCCCAGACATTGAGCTGCTCGATGGCTTGCGCATGGCTCATTGCCAGTTGACGCGTGGTTTCGGCGAACGGCTTCGGCAAGACCTTGACCGACATCTCCAGCAGCAGCCCGAGCGTACCGAGCGACCCTGCCAGCAAGCGCGAGACATCGTACCCGGCGACGTTCTTCATCACCTGTCCGCCAAAATGCAGCACCTCGCCATGACCATCCATCAGCACCGCGCCGAGCATGAAGTCGCGCACCGCACCGGCCGCTGCGCGACGCGGGCCGGACAAGCCACTGGCCACCACACCACCGAGCGTTGCGCCCTCGCCGTAATACGGTGGCTCGAAGGCCAGCATCTGGTTCTTCTGATCGAGCGCCGCTTCGATCTCGGCCAGCGGCGTGCCGCAGCGCGCCGTGATGACCAGTTCGGTCGGATCGTAATCAATGATGCCGGTGTACGCGCGCGTATCGAGCAGTGCTCCGCGTGGTGCCTGGCCGTACCAGTCTTTGGTGCCGCCACCGCGCAATTGCAACGGTGTGCCTTGGGCGCTGGCGTCGAGCACGCGCTGGCGGAATTGTTCGAGTACCTGGTTCATCATGGCTTTCAAAAGCGGGGCAAATCCGGAAACTTCAGCTGGCCGCGCTGCACGTGCATTTTTCCGTATTCGGCGCAGCGGTGCAGGGATGGAATGGCCTTGTCCGGGTTGAGCAGGAAGGCGGTATCGAAAGCGCGTTTGACCGCGAAGAACGCTTCACGCTCCTGCGGCGAGTACTGCACGCACATCGAATCGATTTTCTCGATGCCCACGCCGTGTTCGCCGGTGATGGTGCCGCCGACTTCGACGCACAGTTCGAGGATCTCGGCACCGAAGGCTTCGGCCTGATGGAATTCGCCGGGCTTGTTGGCATCGAACAGGATCAGCGGATGCAGATTACCGTCACCGGCATGGAACACGTTGGCGCAGCGCAGGCCGTATTTGCCTTCCATTGCCTCGATGCGCAACAGCACCTCGGCCAGCCGCTTGCGCGGGATGGTGCCGTCCATGCAGTAATAATCAGGCGAGATACGACCGGCGGCCGGGAACGCATTTTTGCGGCCGGACCAGAAGCGCATGCGCTCTTCGTCGGAACCGGATACCGAAATCTTGGTGGCACCGCTGGCCGTCAGGATCGCTGTCATGCGCGCGATTTCTTCCTGTACTTCTTCGGGCGTGCCATCGGATTCGCACAGCAGAATCGCGGCGGCGTCGATGTCGTAGCCGGCCTTGACGAATGGTTCGACCATGCGCGAGCTGGTACGGTCCATCATTTCCAGACCGGCCGGGATGATGCCGGCACCGATCACATCGGCCACCGCGTTACCGCCTTTGACGACATCATCGAACGACGCCATGATCACGCAGGCCTGTTGCGGTTTCGGGATCAGCCG
>CANFED010000199.1 GCA_947445995.1 Oxalobacteraceae bacterium
GCCGGATACAGGCCAGCGTATCAAGACGATGCTGTCCACCTTTGCGAAAGCCGGTGGAGAGCAGCCCGCGTTGCTGCTGCATAGTGCCGATAAAGGCGCGGCATTAATCATGCAGTTGGGACGTTTGACAAAATCGGGTGGGAAACTGCATGGCGTTCCGGCACGCGTGTTGCCATTGGCGTTGCATCACACAGCATCGACAGGTATCGATCTGTGGCTGGCGGCCATCGCCTACGGTGCAAGTCACGTTGCGATTCTGTTAAGCGGTGAAGAAGCGCCGGATTACGTGGCAGCACTTGAAGAGCAAATGGTAATCGCACAGACGATACTCGCCGGACTTGGTTACAGCGGGACGCATTTGTCGCTAGTGCACGCAGTGGCTCCGGCGGCACTGGATCGTGCGCTGCAGGCGATTGAAGTCGCCCAGGTGCCAGTCCAGCGAGCTTTGTTCGCGGTTGCTGCCGAAAAGCGTGGGACGCTTGACCTGGTCATTGGTCATCTGCTCAAACACGCGCCTCTTAAGCCTGAGCAGATCGCCCTGCCTGCGCGTGCCCTGTATGGGACTGTGAATATCAACACCTCGGCATGCACACTCTGCATGTCGTGTGTCGGTGCTTGCCCCGAGTCTGCTTTGATGGACAACGCTGATCTGCCGCAATTGCGCTTCGTCGAAAAAAATTGCGTGCAATGTGGTTTGTGCGAAACGACTTGTCCCGAAAACGCGATCACGCTGACTCCCCGCTTGCTATTGACGGATCTGGCAAAACAATCCCGCGTGGTCAATGAGGCGGCACCGTTTCACTGTATCCGTTGCAGCAAGCCATTTGGTACCGCACAAATGATCGAAACAATGCTCGGCAAATTGTCGCTGCATGGTGCATTTGCAGGCAATCTGGATCGCATCAAAATGTGCGCCGATTGCCGGGTGATAGACATGATGAGTAACTCCAAAGAAACTTCAATCACGAACCTGAAGCGACCATCCTGATGACGACGACTACGCATTCGCTGGTATTCGAACGCCAGGATCAGGGCGAAGAAACAGCCCGAGCCGACTTGTACGGCCTGCTTGCGACTTTATTTTATGCACCGCCGTCGCAGGCGCTGCTCGACACGATCGCGTCAGCGCAGTCGGAGGGTGAGGGCGTGCTTGAACGAGCCTGGGCTGATCTGGTCATCGCTTGCAAGGCTGCCGAAGCGGAACCGGTACGTGACGAATACGAATTGTTGTTTCTAGGCGTTGGCAAGCCTGAAGTCATGCTCTACGGTTCGTATTACCTGTCGGGCTTCCTGATGGAAAAACCGCTAGCGGCGCTGCGTACCGATCTCTCGATGCTGGGGATAGAGCGCGTGGAGAGCGTCGTCGAGAGCGAAGATCATATTGCTTCACTCTGTGAGGTGATGCGCTACCTCATCGCCTCCGATGATCCATTGCACGGGAGTTTGTCGACACAGCGAACATTTTTTAGCGATCACATGCAAGCCTGGGTTGATGACCTGTGCAATGCCTTGGAATCTCACCCGAAGGCAGCTTTTTACCTGCCGGTGTCGCGCTTGGCCAGGGCCTATTTTGCAGTAGAAATGCAGGCGTTTGACATGAGCTGAAACACGTTAAATTTTATTCAGCACCAATAGCAAAATATTGTTAAAAAGCATTAAATGATCGGCAGTATTTAAATAAAATGTCAGGCCAGCCGTACCGATATAGCTCGTTACTGGTTGTCCGATATCTGAGGAGATAAACATGGCAGAACAAAAGAAAATCGCACGTCGCAGCTTTTTCGCTGGACTAGGGCTAGTTGCGGCGGCAGGTGTTGCCGTCAAGCTGGCACCGCAAGCCATCACGTCGGCGGTTGTTACGCCCGCCGAGCCTGAGGGCACCGGTTACCGGTTGACCGAGCACGTCAAAAAATACTATCGCACTACCACTCTTTGATTTTCGGAGATCCAATATGCTGCTAACTCGCAAGGGCCTGGATGGCCAGCGTTCGTCCACCCGCTTTTCTGCTGGCCTCGCCGACAGTCTCGCGCGTGCCTTGCCAACGATGGACCGACGTTCGTTTCTGAAGCGTTCGGGTATCGGTGTCGGTGCCGGCATCGCTGCTGCGCAACTCGGCTTGATTCAGCGCGCTCGTGCGGCTGACGGTTCGACCGCCAAAGGTGGTGCCAAGATCGAAGTCAAACGTACTGTTTGTACTCACTGTTCGGTCGGTTGCGCGGTTGACGCGGTCGTCGAAAATGGCGTCTGGGTACGTCAGGAAGCCGTCTTTGATTCGCCGATTAACCTAGGTGCACACTGCGCCAAGGGTGCAGCGCTGCGCGAACATGGTCATGGTGAATATCGTCTGAAATATCCGATGAAGCTGGTCAATGGCAAGTACCAGCGCATCAGCTGGGATATCGCCCTGACCGAAATTTCGGCCCAGCTGCTCGATGTCAAGAAAACCAGCGGTCCGGATTCCGTGTTTTTTGTCGGGTCGTCCAAACATAACAACGAACAGGCACAACTGTTGCGCAAGTTTGTCTCGTACTTCGGCACTAACAATACTGATCATCAGGCACGCATCTGCCACTCGACGACGGTCGCTGGTGTTGCTAATACCTGGGGCTATGGCGCGATGACCAATAGCTTCAACGACATGCAGAATTCGCGCGCGATCATGTACATCGGCTCGAACGCTGCTGAAGCACATCCGGTGTCAATGCTGCACATGCTGCACGCCAAAGAAGCCGGCGCAAAGATCATCGTGATCGATCCGCGCTATACGCGTACCGCTGCCAAGTCGGACCAGTACATCCGTATTCGCTCGGGATCGGATATTCCATTCATTTGGGGCATGCTGTATCACATCTTCAAGAACAAATGGGAAGACACCAACTACATCAATGACCGTGTCTACGGCATGGAAAAAGTCCGCGCCGAGGTCATGACCTGGACCCCGGAAAAAGTCGAAGAAGCGTGCGGCGTACCCGAAGCCGAAGTCTACAAATGCGCTGAAACGATGGCAAAGAACAAGCCATCAACATTAGTCTGGTGTATGGGGCAAACCCAGCACACGATTGGCAATGCAATTGTGCGCGCATCATGCATCTTGCAACTCGCACTGGGTAACATCGGCAAATCAGGTGGTGGCACCAACATTTTCCGTGGACACGACAATGTGCAGGGCGCAACTGACGTCGGTCCAAATCCGGATTCGCTGCCGGGTTACTACGGCCTTGCCACTGGTGCCTGGAAGCACTGGGCAGCAGTCTGGGGTGTCGACTACGAGTGGATCAAGAAACAGTACGCGTCGCAGGCGATGATGGAGAAATCCGGTGTCACCGTTTCGCGCTGGATTGATGCCGTGCTTGAGAAAAACGAGCTGATCGATCAGGAAAATAACGTCCGTGCGATGGTGTTCTGGGGTCATGCACCGAACTCGCAAACGCGTGGTCTGGAAATGAAGAAAGCGTTCGACAAGCTCGACCTGCTGGTGGTCATCGACCCGTATCCATCGGCCTCTGCGGCGATGGCGAATATGAAGGTGGATGGTCAGGAATTGAACCCGAAACGTGCGGTCTACCTGCTGCCGGCCGCGACGCAATTCGAAACTTCAGGGTCGGTCACTGCCTCGAACCGTTCATTGCAATGGCGCGAAAAAGTCATCGAGCCGCTGTTCGAATCACGTACCGATCACATGATCATGTATCAGCTCGCACAGAAGCTGGGCTTCGGCAAGGAGCTGGTTGCAAAGATCAAGCTGGTGCCAGGCAAGGGCGGCATGATGGAGCCGGAGCCAGAATCAATGCTCGAAGAGATCAACCGCGGTAACTGGACCATCGGATATACCGGCCAGTCACCGATGCGCCTGAAAGCGCACATGAAGAACATGCATATGTTCGACGTGAAAACGCTGCGCTGCAAGGGCGGCAAGGATGCTGCATCAGGCTATGACCTGACCGGCGATTACTTCGGTTTGCCGTGGCCGTGTTACGGCACACCGGAACTGAAGCATCCTGGTACGCCAAACTTGTACGACAACAGCAAGCACGTCATGGACGGCGGCGGTAACTTCCGCGCCAACTTTGGTGTCGAACGCGATGGCGTCAATCTGTTGGCAGAAGACGGTTCGCATTCTCTGGGTGCCGATATCACTACCGGCTATCCGGAATTCGATCATGTGCTGCTGAAAAAACTCGGCTGGTGGAACGACCTGACCGAAGCAGAACAAAAGGCAGCCGAAGGCAAGAACTGGAAGACCGACCTGTCTGGTGGTATTCAGCGTGTGGTCATGAAAGTGCATGGTTGTTCCCCGTTCGGTAACGCCAAGGCACGCGCAGTGGTGTGGAATTTCCCTGACCCGGTACCTCTGCATCGCGAACCTTTGTTCGGTACGCGTCCTGATCTGGTCGCCAAGTATCCGACTCACGATGACAAGAAATCTTTCTGGCGCATGCCGACGTTGTACAAGTCGGTTCAGCAAAAGAACGTCGAGAACAAGTTGTCGGAGAAATTCCCGCTCATCATGACATCAGGGCGATTGGTCGAATACGAAGGCGGCGGCGAAGAAACGCGCTCCAACCCTTGGCTGGCAGAACTGCAGCAAGAGAACTTTGTCGAGATCAATCCGAAAGCTGCCAGCGAGCGCGGTCTGCGCGATGGCGAGTACGTGATCGTCTCGACTCCGACCGGTGCCCGTCTGAAGGTCAAGGCAATGGTGACGCCGCGCGTTGGTCCCGATACGGTATTCATTCCGTTTCACTTTTCCGGCTGGTGGCAGGGCAAGGACATGCTCGAGTACTACCCGGAAGGTGCCGCGCCTATCGTGCGTGGGGAAGCGGTCAATACCGGAACAACGTATGGCTACGACTCGGTAACGATGATGCAAGAAACCAAGACAACAATCTGCCAGATCGAGCGCATCGCTTAAGCGAGCCCGATCCCAACAGAAATCAGGAGAGACACCATGGCAAGAATGAAATTCATCTGCGATTCCGAGCGTTGCATCGAGTGCAACGGTTGCGTTACCGCTTGTAAAAATGAGCATGAAGTCCCGTGGGGCGTGAACCGCCGCCGCGTCATTACCGTCAATGACGGCATCATCGGTCAGGAAAAATCGATGTCGGTCGCCTGCATGCATTGTTCCGATGCGCCGTGCATGGCAGTGTGCCCGGTTGATTGCTTTTACCGCACTGACGAAGGTGTGGTTCTGCATGACAAGGACATCTGTATCGGTTGCGGCTACTGCGCCTATGCCTGTCCGTTTGGGGCACCACAATTTCCGTCGAATGGAACATTTGGTTTGCGCGGCAAGATGGACAAGTGCACTTTCTGTGCCGGTGGTCCGGAAGAAGATGGCTCGAAAGAAGAGTTCGAGAAATACGGTCGCAACCGTTTGTCCGAAGGCAAACTGCCTGCCTGCGCCGAAATGTGCTCGACCAAGGCTTTGCTAGGCGGTGACGGCGACGTGATTGCCGATATTTTCCGAACCCGTGTAGTTCATCGTGGCAAGGGAAGCGAAGTGTGGGGTTGGGGTACGGCGTATGGCAAATCGCACGATCCACAAGCCAAAGCTCCAGCGGGGAAACCATGATGCGCGCGCGGATCGCACTGATCGTGTCGGCGGTTGCCTTGCTGACACTGGCTGGTTGTGGTGAGAAAAGTCAGGAAATGAGTAGTTCTGCCAGCAAGCCGGATGGCAAACCGTGGGAGGGCGAGCTTACGCGCTACGCGGCCAAGGGCTGGGAGAAGGGCGACAAGACGAAGTGGCAATTACAGTTGCGCGCCCGCGCTCAAAACCAGAACGAATACGCCAGAACCAATTAATTTCGCAGCGACGGGAGCCATCATGAAACATGGGATTGCACGCTTGGTCGTCAGCTTGATGCTGACGACCGCTGTCATCGGGTCGGCGTTGGCGCAACAAAATGCGCCCGCATCGGCTAACACAGGGGGTATCGAGTCAATCGATATCCTGAAACAGAACCAGGCTGAACGCACGCGCGACCAGCCTGGCAATTCGGCACCGGTTTTCCGCACGATCAAAGAGGGAACGAAGAACTACTCGAGTCTTCCCGCGCTGGAATCCGGTGTGCTCATCCAGGGAAAGCAGCAATTCCCTGGTCAGGCGCGCGCGACCACAGCCGGTGAAGCATGGCGGCTGTATCGCAACGGGCCGCTGACGCAAATCGGCGGTTGGTTGCTGCTGCTGGCGGCGATTGGTGTCGTGGCGGTGTACTTTATTGCCGGGCCGGTCAAGCTCAAGGCCACGCCAACCGGACGCCTTATCGAACGGTTTACTTCGGTGGAGCGGCTGGCGCACTGGAGCACGGCAATCAGCTTCGTGCTGCTGGCGTTGACCGGGCTGACCATCTTGTTCGGCAAACACATCCTGATGCCAGTATTCGGCCATACGCTGTACGGCTGGCTGTCGTTCGCCTGCAAAAATGCGCACAACTTTGCCGGGCCAGTGTTTACCGTCTCGATCGTGGTGACCTTCATCATCTTCGTCAAAGATAATTTCCCTGCCAAGGAAGACCTGCAATGGTTGTTCAGCCTGGGTGGCATGTTTGGGGGCAAGCACGCCTCGTCCGGTCGCTTCAACGCTGGCGAGAAAATGTGGTTCTGGTCTGGTGTCGTCGGCCTGGGTCTGATCATTAGCGCTTCCGGTTTTGTGCTCAACAAAATCGTACCCGGCATGGACTACCCACGCAGCGTGATGCAGATCGCCAACGTGATTCACCTGATCGCTGCGGTACTCGTGTCGACGATGGCAATGGGCCATATCTACATCGGTAGCATCGGTATGGAGGGTGCGTACAAGGCGATGTCAACCGGTTATGTGGACGACGCATGGGCCAAGGAGCACCATGATTTGTGGTACGCCGACATCGAAGCCGGCAAGGTGCCGCGCAACCGTACTGAAGAAGCGGCCGAGCGCAGTCATGCGCCGCAGCCAAGCAGTGCAACCTGACCAGGAAATCACCATGAAAAAAATTATTGCACTCGCCGTCGGTATCTTGTTTGCCAGCGTTGCCGCAGCCAAACTACCAGCACCGAACGAAGAAGCCGTCGCCAAGTCTGATGAGGCCAAGGCAAAAACTGAAGCCGGGAACAAAATTGCGGCCTACAAGTTGTGTCTGGCACAGGACAAAGCAGCAGCGTATTATTTCAAAACCAAGACACCGGCGAACAAGGCCGTCGAGGGTTTGCCAGCTTGTGCCGATCCTGGCCCGTACGTAGCGGCCAAGGTGGCTGCCAAGAGCTGATGCGGCAGACACGTCGTCCTGGAAC
>CANFED010000200.1 GCA_947445995.1 Oxalobacteraceae bacterium
GCGGTGAAGTTGCCAGGGAAGGACAACAAACGACCGCGATCGAGCTCGATAATGCGAGTGGCAACGTTATCCAGAAAGCTACGGTCATGGGTAATGAACAAGACGCTGCCCTTATAGTCCCGCAGCAAGCCTTCCAGCCAGAGGATGGACGTGAAGTCCAGATGGTTGGTTGGCTCATCAAGCAGCAGGACGTCGGGGGAACTGACCAGTGCGCAAGCCAGTGCCACGCGCTTTTGCATACCTCCCGATAACGTCCCCATCAACGAGGAGGCATCAAGATTGAGACGATCGAGCGTGGTCTCGACCTTGTTATTGAGATTCCAGGCATCGGCAGCATCCAGCTTCAGCTGGATTTCATGCATCCGCTCCATCAATGCCTCGTCATCGTCGCCACCGAACTGCCCGGTCAGCGCGTCATATTCCTTGAGCAATGCCTGCATCTCGCCCATGCCGGACGCCACGGCGTCAAACACCGAGATATCCCGGTCGAAATGTGGCTCCTGATCGACATAGGTAATCTTCACGCCTTGCTGCATGACCAGCAGACCGTCATCGAGTTTCGATTGTCCTGCCAACACTTTTAACAGGGACGACTTGCCCGTACCATTGCGGCCGATCAAGCCAACCCGCTCGGTGTTTTCAAGGGAAAATTCTGCACGGTCAAGCAAGGGAACGTGGCCGAATGCGAGTTGTGCATTGGAAAGAGAGATGACTGCCATAAGTAGCTGGGATGCCTGAAGTGAAGGGGCGAGTACGCTTGGCGCACTGCCGATGAATTGATGGGAAGTGCGCATTGTACCGACTCCCCGGCAACATGTTGCCATGTCATCGTGGGTTTTTGCTGCAACGCGCCAGATGCTGACATGAAACGAGATGAAGTAAGCGGACTAGAGTATGCGAAAATGCGTCTGCACTGCCCCCGTAGCTCAGTGGATAGAGCGATCCCCTCCTATTGATTTGGGCATCGGGTACTGAAAAGTCCCGCATGAATGGAGTCAAATTCGGTGAACCCTGACAGGTCATGCTGTTGGCAACGCCGAGCCAAGCCCGATTGCGATCGGGAAGGTGTAGAGACTAGACGGCTCCCTCCTGTAGTGCTGCAACATCGCATCATGGAGAAGGCATAGTCCAGACTGCAAACGGCACAGCCGGTGGCGAAAGCCATAGCGGGATGAAGGGATAGGTCACACGTTCGATCCGTGTCGGGGGCACCATCAACACCTTGCCGGTTACTGGCAAGGCAAGCGCACATCTAAGCCAACACTTTCTTACATTTTCTGCGTCACTCCAATGCGGCTGCCGTGCGTTACTTGAGTTCGCTGTGAGCGAGTTGACTGCCAGCATCGCTCCTGAATGTGCGTTACCGCATGGACCAACGCTAACCGGTCAAATACCCTATCGAAATCTACTGGAGAAATCATGAAAACCACCATCACCCTGGCCGCTACCGTCCTGTTCGCTTCAACCATGCTCGCCGGTTGCGCCACACCGTATCAGCAATCGAATAACTCGCAAAACTATCCCCAGCAGTCCTCACAAGGCTATAACAACCAGCAAGGGTACGATACCCAATATGGCGTGATCGACTCGATCCAGGTATCGCGTGCGGCCAACTCTAGCGGTATCGGTGCCGGTGCTGTCGTTGGCGGACTCGTCGGCGGACTTTTGGGCAATCAGGTTGGCGGTGGCACAGGTCGTGCAGTCGCGACGGCCGCTGGTGTAGTTGGTGGTGCAGTCGTCGGCAATCAGGTCGAGCAGAACCGTTCAGCCGGCCGCGAAGTCTATCAAGTCAATATCCGCCTCGACAGCGGCCGCTATGAAACCATCACGCAAGACAATGTGAATGACCTGCGCGTCGGTAATCGTGTTCGCGTCGAAAACGGTCGCGTCTACCGTTACTGATCGATTCTGACCTGCAGACTGCCGAGTCCCTCAATACGACCCTCTAGCAGGTCACCACGCTTGACCGCAGCGACACCTGCCGGAGTACCTGTAAAGATCAGGTCTCCGGCCTGTAGCTCAAAGAGCGTGGACAACTCTGCAATCGTTTCGGCAACGCTCCAGATCATGTTGCCGAGGACGCTAGTCTGGACCGGCATACCGTTGACGTGAAGACTGATCGTGCCCGTAGGCGCATGGCGATGCAACGGCCCGATCGGTGCCGAGTAGTCAAATCCTTTTCCGGTACACCAGGGGCGACCAAGTTTCTTGGCTGCACCCTGTAAATCACGCCGTGTCATGTCGAGTCCAATGGCATAACCCCATATGTGCGCGACAGCATCCTCGACGGCAATATCCTTTCCGCCCCGACCAATTGCGACCACTAGTTCGATTTCATGCTGCAGATCCTGCGTCATCGGAGGATAAGGCATGACGCCAATACTGCCATCAGTCACTGGCAACACCGCATCTGCCGGCTTCATAAAAAAGAAAGGTGCCTCGCGACCGGTACCGCCCATTTCAATCGCGTGTTCGGCGTAGTTGCGCCCGACGCAATAAATGCGATGGACCGGAAATAGCTCGGTGGAGCCGGCAACAGGAACTGCGGCTTGCGCAGACGGAAGAAATACGAATGTCATGTGGAATCCTTAATTCAGAATAAAAAAAACGCCATGCCGGCATTCGCGGACATGGCGCTGTTCGTGTGGTCAGACTGGCTTAACCCTCACCCAGATAGGCTTCTTTCACGCGCGGATCATCGAGCATGTCGGCAGCCGTGCCGGTCATCGTAATCAGTCCGGAATCCATCACGTACCCGCGATGGGCAGCCTGCAATGCCAGCTTGGCGTTCTGCTCAACCAGCAGGATCGTGACACCCTCCGCCGAGACCGTGCGCACCACCTCGAAGATTTTCTCCACCATGATTGGCGACAAGCCCATCGATGGCTCGTCGAGCAACAGCAACTTGGGATGCGACATCAATGCACGCGCCATCGCCAACATCTGTTGCTCGCCGCCGGACAAGGTGCCCGCCATTTGCGCCGAGCGCTCTTTCAAGCGAGGGAACACCGAAAACCACTTCTCGATATCGGCACTGATGCCAGCCTTGTCGTTACGAGTGTAAGCACCCATCAACAGATTTTCGTGAATCGACATGCGAGTGAAGACACCGCGCCCCTCCGGCACCATGGCGAGGTTCTTCTTGACCAGGTCAAAGGAACCGATACCCTTGATCGCTTCGCCAGCGTACTCGATATGGCCTTCAACGCGACAATTCGGCAAAGTACCGGTAATCGCCTTGAGCGTCGTGGTCTTGCCGGCACCATTGGCACCAATCAGGGTAATCAACTCACCCTTGTTGACTTCAAGATCGATGCCCTTGACAGCCTGGATACCGCCGTAAGCGACTTTCAGGCCAGTGATCTTCAGTACATTCTCGCGCATGGTCGGACTGCTTTCATTGGCAACCATTAATGGGCCCCTCCGAGATAGGCTTCAATAACGGCGGGATTTTTCTGAACATCGGCCGGTACCCCTTCGGCGATCGGCTTGCCGTAATCCAGCACGGTGATGCGGTCGCACAAACCCATCACCAGTTTCACATCATGCTCGATGAGCAGAATGGTTTTTCCTTCGGCCTTGATTTTGACCAGCAACTCGCGCAGTCCCAGTTTTTCGGTCGCATTCATACCGGCCGCCGGCTCATCAAGTGCCAGCAATTGCGGATCGGTCGCCAGCGCGCGGGCGATTTCCAGCCGGCGCTGGTCTCCATACGACAAATGCCGCGCCGTACGATCTGCAAATTTCGCGATACCAACGAAGTCGAGCAACTCCAGCGCACGTTTGCGGATGTTAGCTTCTTCCTCGCGTGCTGCCTTGAAACGGAACACCGCGCCGAACACGCCCTGATGGGTCCGGACATGCCGCCCAACCATCACATTTTCCATCGCGGTCATTTCACCAAATAACCGTATGTTCTGAAAAGTGCGTGCAATACCCGCCTTGGCGACTTCATGCGGCGCAGAAGGTGAATACGGTTTTCCGGCCAGTTCAAAGCTACCCGTGTCGGCCTGATACAAGCCTGTGATGACATTAAAGAAGGTTGTCTTGCCAGCGCCGTTCGGACCGATCAGGCCATATATCTGGCCTTTCGTAATCTTCATGTTGACGCCCGACAAGGCCTGCAATCCACCGAAGCGCTTGGTGACGCCGGCAATATTTAGAATGATTTGTTCGCTCATGTTGATCCTCAGGCTGCCACTATGCCGGTTGCTTTTTCGGGCTTGTCGATGTCGGCATCAGGCCGGTCCTCGTGCTTCGGAGCAGGCCACAGTCCGGCCGGGCGACTGAGCATGATGACGACCATGGCCAGGCCGTACAACAACTGCCGCAATACTTCGGCATCGATCCAGACCTTGCCAAACATCGCCATCTGGATCGGCTCCACCGTGTGCCGCAATACTTCAGGTAGCGCGGCCAGGATAATGCCACCCAGAATCACACCCGGAATATGTCCCATCCCACCCAGCACCACCATCGCGAGCACTGCGATTGACTCCGTCAGCGAAAACGATTCCGGTGAGACGAAACCCTGAAACGAGGCGAACATCGAACCAGCCACACCGCCAAACGATGCGCCCATCGCGAATGCCAGCAATTTGACGTTCCGGGTATTGATGCCCATCGCCTTGGCCGCGATTTCATCTTCACGAATCGCGACCCACGCGCGACCAAGACGGGAATCCTGCAGGCGCACCGACACGAAGATAATGCCGATACACAGGGCAAGGAAAAAATAGTAGTAGGCATTCACTGACGGCATCGAAAAATTACCAAAGACCAGATTTGCTCTGCTGCCTGGCTCGCCGCCCAGCGACACGCCAAAGATCCTGATCGGATCGATCATGTTGATACCTTGC
The DNA here is from genome assembly GCA_947445995.1 of Oxalobacteraceae bacterium. Classification (GTDB taxonomy): domain Bacteria; phylum Pseudomonadota; class Gammaproteobacteria; order Burkholderiales; family Burkholderiaceae_D; genus Actimicrobium. The sequence goes on from CANFED010000200.1 coordinate 4,860, forward strand.
GGACCGTTGGTGATATTGACCGGACCATTGAGGTTGTTCATGAAGATCCGGATAATTTCGCCGAAACCGAGTGTCACGATAGCCAGATAGTCGCCACGCAATTTCAGCGTTGGCGCACCGAGCAACGCACCGAACAGACCCGCAAACAAGGCGCTCAGCGGCACGATAAACCAGATCGACAGGTGAATCCCGTTCGCCCGTATCTCGGACCCGAACAGCGCTACCAGCGCATTGCCGATCGCCGGGTATTGATTGACGAACGACTCCAGCACGACGGCAAACTGCGGGGAGGCCAGCAACGCCGTCAGATAGGCACCCAGCGCATAAAACGCGATGTAACCCAGATCGAGCAGGCCGGCAAAACCGACCACGATGTTGAGCCCCAGCGCCAGCATGATGTAGAGCAGCGCGAAGTCCATGATGCGCACCCATGAATTGCCGTAATTTTGGGCAATGAAGGGAAACACGAGAACGATCAGGACAATGATGCCCATCCCGACATATGCCTTAAGCGGGTTGGTCTTGGTATCGAAATAGTTGGCCATGAATATCCCCTTTAAGCGCGATCAGCCACACGCTCGCCCATGATGCCGGACGGTCGCAAGGTCAGTACGATGATCAGTACGACGAACGCAAAGATATCCTGATAATGACTGCCGAGGAAGCCACCAGTCAGGTCGCCAATGTAGCCGGCCCCGAGGCTTTCGATCAGACCAAGCAGAATGCCACCCAGCATCGCACCGTAGATATTGCCGATACCTCCCAGCACTGCCGCCGAGAAAGCCTTCAGTCCTGGTACGAAACCCATCGCAAACTGGGCCGATGCATACGTTGCTCCCCACATTACTCCGGCGACGGCGGCCAGCGCGGCACCAATTGCAAAGGTCAACACGATGACGGCGTTGGAGTCGACGCCCATCAATCCGGCGACGCGTGGATTTTCTGCTGTAGCGCGCATCGCTCTTCCCATTTTGGTTTTTTCAACCAGCAGCACGAGACCAAACATCGAGATCCCGGCCAGCACCAGCAGCATCACTTGCGTCGGTGAAATCAGCGCACCCATGATGTGATACGAATCAGCAGAAATGACTTGCGGGAAAGCGATCGGACTGCGCCCCCAGATCATCATCGCAAAGGTCTGCAGCAAGATAGAGACGCCAATGGCGGTAATCAGTGGTGCCAGGCGCGGTGCGTTACGCAGTCGGCGATAGGCGACCCGCTCGATGAGTAAATTGACTGCAATGCAGATTGGAATCGCGCCGCAAATGGCGATGATCAGCTTTACGACTCCTGGCAAATCGGGTGCGACGACCTGCACGATCTTGAGGATCGTCAAGCCCGCCATTGCTCCGATCATCAGCACGTCGCCATGCGCAAAGTTAATCAGGTTCAGTACCCCATAGACCATCGTGTAGCCAAGGGCAATCAACGCATACATGCTGCCGAGCACCAGGCCGTTGATAATTTGCTGGATGAAAGTATCCATGATGTTGTTGTTTCTTTCTCAAAAAACCCGGCTTCAACCGGTTTCACAAAGCAACTAGAATCGCTTGACCTCGACTAGTCGAAATCCGCGTGGATAACAAAGCGGCACCCGCTTCGATTAACTGGGTGCCGCCTGTGCCTGTGCTCAGCAACAGGACCTGATAAAACCCTACCGTGAAATAACGCCGTGATGCATCCAACTAAATCTCCTGATAATGCGAAGTCAGAGCCGTCCAATCAAGACAAGCGCCGGATTCTATAGCGTGTTCGCTGTTGCGTCAGATTATTTGGCTTCCGTAGCTAAAAAATCTCTCAGCACTGCATTATCGATTTGATATAAACAATAAAATTCCTCTGCGTGATGATAACGATGAAGCCGAAAACTATCCACGGAAAATCAACCAGCAGACAAAATTTACTTCTGGGGTGGCAATTCGGCAGTCAATCCCTTTGGCAGCGGAAACGTCACATGCTCCTGCACACCATCAAGTACCCGTACGCTGCGCGCACCGAAGGTTTTCAATCGGTCAATGACCGCCTGAACGAGCACCTCCGGAGCGGATGCACCAGCGGTGACCCCGATACGCTGCTTGCCTTCAAGCCAGGCCGGATCGATTTGTTCGGCATTGTCGACCATGAATGACAACGCCCCTTTTTTTTGGGCGACTTCGCGCAAGCGATTCGAATTGGAGCTATTCGGACTCCCCACCACGATCACCACTTCGACCTGTGGTGCCATGAACTTGACAGCCTCCTGCCGGTTAGTCGTGGCGTAGCAGATATCCCCTTTTTTAGGCTCGGCGATGTCAGGAAAGCGCTGTTTGAGCGCGGCAATGATGTCTGCCGTATCGTCAACGGACAAGGTCGTTTGCGA
>CANFED010000201.1 GCA_947445995.1 Oxalobacteraceae bacterium
GGCAGACAGTCCGGCTGTTTTCAAGCTGGATAACTCGATGTGCGAAGTGACCACCCATCGTGCCTGGGCACAACGCACGATCGCGCAAGCAACCCACTTCGGGGCCTATCCATCGGTCGACCCGGTTGACCCGGTCGGCAAGTAATCGCACTTCACAGGAGAAAACTTGATGAACCTATTTTCACGCGGACAAAAAGGCAAGCTGACAGAACTGGATTGCCAGGAACAGTTGACGGTCACGCTGGACGTGACCTTGCCCGGCGCGTCGATCGACGTGTCCTGTTTCGGACTCGATGCGAATGACAAGCTGTCGGACGACCAGTATCTGGTTTTTTACAACCAGACCGCCTCGCCGGAAAAAGCCATCCTGCTGGATCAATCGTCGGGCAAGCCGGTGTTCCGGATTGATCTTGCCAGACTGCCGGCGTCGATTGCGAAGCTGGTGTTCACCGCCGCCATCGACGGTCCTGGCTCGATGCGCAACATCGCGCCCGGTGCGCTGGTGCTCGGTGATGCGGTGACCTTTCCATTAAATGGTGCCGATTTCAATACCGAGGTGGCCATGATCGCCGGCGAGATTTATCGCAAGGATGGCGTCTGGCGATTCGGCGCAGTGGGCCAGGGGTTTGCTGGCGGACTGCCGTCGCTGCTGGCGCATTTTGGTGGCGAGCAGGCGGCGACTACGCCGTCAGCGACACCGCCACCTGCGCCCGCACCAACGGTCTCGCTATCGAAGATCACGCTGGAAAAACAGGGCGACAAGGTCAGCCTTGAAAAACGGGGGGCGCAAGGCTATGGCAGGGTCCGTATCAATCTGAACTGGAACCAGAACCCGTCGGTCGCTGCGCCAGAGAAGACCGAGAAGGCGGGATTCTTCAGCCGCTTGATGGGCGACGCCAAGAAAAGCGGCGGTATCGATCTGGATCTGGCTTGTCTCTATGAGCTGACCGATGGTAAAAAAGGCGGCATTCAGGCACTCGGAAAAGCCTGGGGCAATTTTGAAGCGGCACCGTATATTTCGCTCGCCGGCGATGACCGGACCGGCACCAGCACCGACGGCGAGAACATGTTCATCAACGGCGACCAGTTCGCCCATATCAAGCGCGCGCTGATCTTCACGTTCATTTACGAAGGCGCACCCAACTGGGCGGCGACCAATGGCGTGGTCACCATCGAGGCGCCCAATCAGGCCCCGGTCGAGGTTAAACTCGACAACGGTAATAATGCGCAAATGATGTGCGCGATCGCAATGATCGAGAATGTCGGCGGCAAGTTTCAGGTCACCAAACTGGCAGAATATTTCGGTGCCGAGGGCGGGGTCGGCGCGCATGAGATGATGGACCGCCGTTACGGTTTCGGGATGCGCTGGAAGACCGGCCGTAAGGATTAAACCAAGGAGTTTCCAATCATGGAACCAGCACTGTTGCTTCGAAAAATGTTGGATGCAGCGGTCGAAGCCGCGCAGCCAACGCACTGCATTCCGGCCTTCCTGCCCGAGCCACCGAGCGGCAGAACCATCGTCATCGGTGCCGGCAAGGCCTCGGCCGAAATGGCACGGGTGCTTGAGCTGCACTGGCCCGCGCCGCTGACCGGATTAGTTGTCACGCGCTATGGCTACGCCGCGCCGTGCACCCGCATCGAGATTATCGAAGCCGCCCATCCGGTTCCCGATCAGGCCGGCATGGATGCCGCGCAGCGCATCCTGCAACTGGTGCAAGGATTGACTGCCGATGATCTGGTGATCTGCCTGATCTCCGGTGGCGGTTCGGCGCTGATGCCATTGCCCGCCGCCGGCATCACGCTGGCCGACAAGCAGGCGATCAACAAGGCCTTGCTGCAGTGTGGCGCGAGCATCACCGAAATGAATTGCGTGCGCCGCCATCTTTCTGCGATCAAGGGCGGCCGGTTGGCTGCCGCGTGTTTCCCGGCGCGCGTGGTCACGCTGCTGATTTCGGATGTGCCGGGCGATGACCCGATCGACATCGCATCCGGTCCGACCGTGGGCGACGCGACTACGTGCGCACAAGCGCTCGACATCGTCCGTCGCTATGGCATTGCGCTACCGGCCGCAGCGCGTGCGGTGCTGGAGTCGGGTGCCGGTGAATCGGTCAAGCCCGATGATGCACGGCTGGCCCGCTGCGAAGCGCACCTGATCGCCACGCCGCAGATGGCGCTGATGGCCGCTGCCGACGTGGCGCGCAAGAACGGGGTCGCCGCGCATGTGCTGGGTGATGCGATCGAAGGCGAAGCCGCCGATGTCGGCAGGGTCATGGCCGGCATTGCGCTGCAGGTCGCGACGCGCGACATGCCATTCACGCGGCCGTGCGTGCTGCTGTCGGGCGGCGAGACCACCGTCACCGTCAAGGGCAATGGCAGCGGCGGTCGCAATGTCGAATTTTTGCTTTCGCTGGGTGTGGCGCTCAATGGCCACGATGCGATCCATGCACTGGCCGCAGACACCGACGGCGTCGACGGCATGGTCGATATTGCCGGTGCCATGCTGACGCCGGATTCGCTGGCGCGCGCATGGGCACTTGGCATTCGCCCACGAGACAGTCTCGACAACAACGACGGCCACGGCTTTTTTGGCGCGCTCGGTGATGCGGTCATCACCGGTCCGACCAAAACCAATGTCAATGACTTCAGGGCGATCCTGATTTCCTGATCAGGCCGCGCGTCGCGCTTCTTCCAGCGCGGCAGTGAGCATCACAATCCGGTCGGTCAAGGCGGCATTCTCGGCAGTCAGTTCGGCTACGCGTGCCTGTAGCGATTCGGGCTCGCCCTTCTCGCTGTCGGGTGCGTTCGCCTTTGGAGTCCGGTTCCCGGCCTTCAACTCGCGCACCTGTTTTGCCGCTTGCTGCAGTTCCTTTTTGCCACCGGCGACGGCCGCGACCTGTTCGGCGGCGGGCAACGTTGCCACGGCCGCTGCGGCATTAATCGAAATGGTGCCGGCGCGCACTGCATTGACCAGCTCCGGCGTGGCAGCCTTCTGGATTTTTTCGATCTGCGTAATCGTATTGCTGCTGATGCCGGCAATCCGGGCGACATCGTCGCGGGTAGCGATTGGTATGTCGACGCTAGCGCTGACCGGCGCACCGGCAGGTGCTTCCTGCAACTGCATCCGCTGGCGCGTCGCGACGATGTCTTTCTTGCGTAATGCCAGCACGCCACGCTGAAAGTCCGACACACTGCGCCGCGCCAGATGGTTATCGATCATCCACAGCATGACGTCGTCGATGGAGCCGAAGCTGGCGTTCTGCACGGTCTGGAAAGCAATCCCGTGCTGGCGACAAATCGCGTAGCGGTTATGGCCATCGATCAGGACATCGCCCCACAGCACCAGCGCGTCACGACAGCCTTCGGCGAGCAGGCTGCGCTCGAGGGCCGTGTATTCGTCGATGGTGAGTGGGTCGATGTAACTGCGTAATGCGTCGTTGACGGTGATGTTCATGGGTGACCTTGATCTGTGTTGGTGTTGGTGTTGAATGACATCCGGCCTCCGGCATCAGCACAAACGACGTCGGTTCGACGATGCGTGCGGTGCGCTGTGGCGACGGGATCGACATGGTAAAGCAGTTGTTGCTGACGTGGTCGCTGTCGGTACGATAATGCTCTGCTTAAAAATAAGGCAGTGTCGCTCACCGGCATGACAACTGCCTTGCGCGTCGTTCCCGCAGAGTTATGCACAAAGTTGTTCACACAATCCGGGCATAAGTTTTTTGTCGCGGCCGCAGCACCCCGGCAAGGCTGGCCGGTCCTCCGTGTACACTCGAAAATCACAACGCTCAGCGCTCCCTCACCGACAGGAAAACATGCTTACCCTCCACCATCTCGACACCTCCCGCTCGCAACGCATCCTGTGGCTGCTCGAAGAACTCGGCGTTCCGTACGAGATCAAGCGCTACCAGCGCAACAAACTGACCAAGCTTGCGCCACCCGAACTCAAAGCCATTCATCCGCTGGGCAAGTCGCCGGTCATTACCGATGGCGGCATCACCGTGGCCGAATCCGGTGCCATCGTCGAATACCTGGTGGAGACCTACGGCGACAAGGGCACCGGCGACATCGCCATGCTGCAACCCCGGCAAGGCACTCCCGAACATCGCGAATGCCGCTTCTGGATGCACTTTGCCGAGGGCTCGCTGATGAACTGGCTGGTGATGAAACTGGTGTTCATCAGTATCCCGACCCAGCCGATGCCATTTTTCGTGCGCCCCATCGCGCGTAAATTATGCGAGCAGGTACAACTCAAACTGATCGATCCCAATCTCGCCACGGCGCTGGCGTTCATGGAACAGCATCTGGCCAGCCATGCGTGGTTTGCTGGCGATCAGTTGACGATGGCCGACTTCCAGATGAGCTTTGCGGTCGAAGCAGCGCTGTCGCGCGCCGACGGTGCCAGCCAGTTTCCGGCGCTGATGGCCTACCAAAAAAAAATGAATGCGCGGCCAGCGTATCAGCGGGCCATTGCGAAAGGTGGTCCGGTGATGATGTCGGCCTGACCTGATCTCGGTGCAAGTTGCCGATATGTCGATGGTGGGTGTTACCATCTATCAAGTTTGTGAACCTACCGGAGTGGCTATCGTGCCAAGAAAAATCATTAGGGTCCTGCCAATCGAGATTCCCGATCCCGGTTGTGCCGTCTGCAAGGATCAACTGGATTTTGATTTCACCTTTGCTTTCCAGCCCATCGTCGATGTCGAGCAGCGCACCGTCTATGCGTACGAGGCGCTGGTGCGGGGTGTCAATGGCGAAGGCGCTGCAGAAATTCTGGGCAAGGTCAATGATGAGAACCGCTACCGCTTCGACCAGGGCTGCCGGATTCGCAGTATTTTTCTGGCCCAGCAACTGGGCATGACTTGCCGCATCTCGATCAACTTCCTGCCCAACGCGATTTACCAGCCCGAGCTATGCATCCGCACGACGATCCTGGCGGCCGAAGCGGCCGGTTTTCCGCTGGACCGGATCATTTTCGAAGTCACCGAATCCGAACAGATTCTGGAGCCGGAAAAACTGCTGTCGATTTTCCGCTACTATCGGGATCGCGGCTTCGCAACCGCGATTGATGACTTCGGTGCCGGGTATGCCGGACTCGGTTTGCTGACTGACTTCCAGCCGACGCTGATCAAGATCGACATCAAGCTGGTGCGCGACATCGACACCAACCCGGTCAAGCAAGCCGTCGTCAAAGGCATCCTGCTGACCACCGGATTGCTGGGTGTCGAAGTGATCGCCGAAGGTGTCGAAACCGAAGGCGAGGCACGCTGGTTCAAGGACAACGGCATACGCCTGATGCAGGGCTATTATTTTGCGCGGCCGGGATTCGAGTCGCTGCCAGTTGTCGAAAACTGGATTTAGTCCGCCTCAAAATCCCAGTTCGCGCCACACCAGCACGAGGCCTGCACGCAGGAACGCCACCACCGGCGCTTCCCATCTTCCGTGAATCACGACGCGACCGCGCCAGCTCTGTTGTGACAGGCTGGCCGGATCATCGCTGGTCGTCAGCATGACCCGGTAGACCGCACGTTCCGGAACCTGCACGCCGTGCTTGTCGCGCGTCAGCACCGAGCCGCCGAACTGCGCGGCCAGCTGGGTGGCCTGCAAGGTGCGGGTCGCGTCCGGCTCGATCGCACTGACCGTCAGGTGCAGCACCGGACCAGCCATGCCATCGGTATAAAACCGGGCCTGGTCGCCAATGGCAATACGTTGCACATCGTCTTCATCCAGATACGTATCGACTAGCCACGCACCGGGTTGCACCAGCACTGCCAGCCGCTCGGCCTGGCTGATCCAGACGCCGGGGACCAGCTCCGGATCGATGTTGCGCAAGATGCCGTCGAACGGCGCGCTTGGCGCATACAGCGCCAGCTCGGCGTCGATGCTGGCCAGCTCGGCGAGGGCCGAGGCCTGTTCCTGTTGCAGTACCTGCAGGTTCTGGCGCTGTTCGGCATCGACCGCAGCATCGGCATTTTGCTGACGCAACTGGGTCACGCGTGCCTGCGCTTTGCGCCAGCGCAGCGGCAACTCGGCCGAGGCCAGTTCGAGGAGTACGGCACCGGCCGGGACGGCGCTGCCTTCGTGCCACGGCAAGCGCGTCAGTTGCGCGCCGGCCGGGGCATGGATGGGCAACATCACGGCCGGTTTCAGCATGCCCGATGCGCTCAGTCGGGTCGGCCACGGCACCACCGCCAGCCCCACCAACAGCGCGAGCAACAGCGCAGTGCGGCGCACGCGCGATGGCGTCGCAGCGCCTGCGCCTTTCTTGCGCAGCAGTGCCGGCCAGTGACGGATTTCGTGCCACAGCGGCAGCACGATGAACCAGCCGATCTCGATGACGAACAGCAGGATGCCGACCGCCTTGACGACAAAATGGTAGACCAGCGCGGCAATCCCGAGGAAGAGCACCAGCCGGTAAATCCAGGTCGCCCAGGCAAACGCAATCAGGCCGGCAGTGCGCCGGCGCGAAAAATATTCCGGTGGTTCATGGCGTAATCCGAACAGCCACTCACGTAATTTCCAGCGTGCCAGCGCGAAGCTGCGGCCGTGCAGGTTCGGCATGTCCAGCCAGTCCGACAGCAAAAAATAGCCATCGAAGCGCATGAACGGACTGGCATTGATGGCCAGCGTGGCGATCCAGGTGGTGGTGGCGAGCAGGAACGCGATCGATTTCGGCAAGCCTTCCGGCAGCAGGCACCAGGCCAGCGTGGCCCAGATCGCCACCCCCATTTCGGTGGTCACGCCGGCACCGGCGACGATCAGACGTTGCTTGCGGTCGGCCAGTTTCCAGACTTCGTTGGTGTCGGTGTAGGCCATCGGCAGCAGCACCAAAAAAGCTACGCCCATCACCGGTACGCGGCAGCCGAAACGCTTGGCGGTGAACGCATGACCCAGCTCGTGCAGCACTTTGACGAAGACCACGGCGAGGCCGAAACTGACGATGCTGTTGGGCGTAAACGTATCGAGCAGCGTCGCGGAAAAATGGGTCCAGTCGCGGTAGACCATCACCAGCCCGAGCACCAGTGCCAGCAGGCTGAGCTGCGCAAAAGTGCGCGTGTAAAACGGTGCCGCCAGCGCCGCGCAGCGCGTCAGCCAGCCATCCGGACGCAGCAGCGGAATGCGGAAAAACAGGTAGTGATGCAGCAGCCACTGCTGCCAGCTGCCGCGCAGGCGCGCTTGCCGTCCGGCCAGCTGGACGGCGCTGTCGGCACCACC
>CANFED010000202.1 GCA_947445995.1 Oxalobacteraceae bacterium
ATCGGCAAGACGCCGTTCTGCAGGCAATTGCCGAAAAAAATATCGCCAAAACTCGGGGCAATGATGCAGCGAATGCCGAATTCTTCAAGCGACCAGACGGCCATTTCACGTGAGCTGCCACAGCCAAAGTTGGCCCCTGCGAGCAGAATCTGCGCCTGTCGGAATGGCGCCCGATTGAGCACGAAGTCCGGATTTTCGCTGCCATCGTTGCCATCGCTGCCATCGCTGCGATAGCGCAGGACCTCGAAGGCCCACGGCGCGAACTGGCCGCGCACCAGCCGCGAGATCCGCTCGATGCGCACGATGACGTCGGTGTCGATGTTGTCCTGCAAGAGCGAGGCGGCGACACCTTCGAGTGTGGTAAAGGGTTTCATGCGGAGGCTCCGATCATGTCCGGCGTGGCAATGGTGCCGGCGATTGCGCTGGCGGCAGCAACGGCCGGACTGGCCAGATGCGTCATCGCGCCCTGCCCCTGCCGTCCGACAAAGTTGCGGTTCGAGGTCGAAACACAGCGCTGGCCGGAAGGCACCAGATCACCGTTGGCACCGACGCACATCGAGCAACCGGGTTCGCGCCACTCGAAGCCGGCATCGAGGAAAATCCGGTCCAGCCCTTCCCGTTCGGCGGCATGCTTGACCGCGATCGATCCGGGCACTACCCAGCCGCTGACGCTGGCGGCAATCCGGCGACCTTTGACCACGGCCGCCGCAGCCTGCAGGTCCGATAGCCGGCTGTTGGTGCAGGAGCCGATGAAGACCCGGTCAATCGCGATCCGGTCGATGCGCTGGCCCGGCTGCAACTGCATGTAGGCAATCGCATCGCTCAGTTGCAGGCGTCTGAGGACATCGGGTTCGTCTGCGGGATCGGGAACGCAGGCAGTGATGGCGGCAACCTGTTGCGGGCTGGTGCCCCAGGTGACCTGCGGGCCGACGTCTGCCATGTCGATCTGCACTTCGCGGTCAAAGACGGCATCGTCGCCACTGACCAGCTGCTGCCAGCTGGCAATCGCCTGTGCCAGCTGCGCACCGCGCGGCGCAAATTCGCGCCCTTCGAGGTAGGCGAACGTGGTCGCATCCGGCGCGATCATGCCCATCTTGGCACCGAGTTCGATCGACAGATTGCAGACGGTCATGCGGCCTTCCATGTCCAGCGCGCGCACTGCTGCGCCAGCAAACTCCACCGCATAGCCCGTCCCTGACGCCGTGCCGAGCACGCCGACAGCATGCAGGATCATGTCCTTGGCCGTGACGCCCGGTCGTAGCGCGCCATTGAAATTGATGCGCATGGTTTTAGGACGGCGCTGGCGAATCGTCTGGCTGGCCAGTACGTGAACCAGTTCGGACGAACCGATACCCCAGGCCAGCGCGCCGAAGGCACCGTGTGTGCAGGTGTGGCTGTCGCCGCAGACGATGGTGGTGCCGGGCAAGCTCAGGCCGAGTTCGGGGCCGATGACATGCACGATGCCCTGACGCGCATCACCAACGTCGAACAGCGGTATGTGAAGGCGCGCACTCTGGCGACGCAGGGTATTGAGCATCACGGTGCTCCACTGCTCGTCACCGTCGCTGCCGGCAACGCGTCCCGGACGGGTCGAAATCACATGGTCTAGCGTGGCAAACGTCAGCTCGGGATTGGCGACGGCGAGGCCGCGTTGCTCCAGTTCGGCGATGGCGGCGGCACCGGTCAGCTCATGCACGAGGTGGCGATCGACGTGCAGCAGGCTGACCTCACCCGGCAGTTCGGTAATCTGATGCGAATCCCATACCTTGTCGAAGAGGGTATTGGCCATCTCAGCTGCCTTGCGGTGCATGACGCCGCTCGAATTCCCACACCTCGGGAAAGCCCATCAGCTCGTGCAATTGCTGCATCGAGTAGGCCGGTACATCGAGCGCAATGGTGCTGTGTTTCGACTGCAGGAACTGGTAGCCGGCAGCCAGGCTGGCAGCAGCGACACTCATGCCGAGTGCCGGATAGATCGCGATATTGAAGCCCCACTCGCGCAGGGTGTCGGACGGTATCTCCGGCGACATGCCGCTTGGCACCATGTTCGCCAGCAACCAGGCGTCGACTTCGCCACCGATCCGACGAAACTCCTCGGCGGTCTCCGGCGACTCGATGAACACGATGTCGGCACCGGCTTTGGCAAACGCCTTGCCGCGACGGATCGCCTCGTCCAGACCGAGGCTGGTGCGGGCATCGGACCGGGCGATGATCAGCGTGTCCTTGCTGCGTCGTGCGTCACAGGCCACCTCGATTTTTTGCAGCATCTCGTCTAACGGGATGACTTGCCGGCCGGGTGTGTGGCCGCACTTCTTGGGAGACTGCTGGTCTTCGAACTGGATTGCCTGCACGCCGGCTGCTTCGTAACCGCGAATGGTTCGCCTGAGGTTGAGCAGTCCGCCGAAGCCGGTATCGGCATCGGCGATCAGCGGCTTGCTGATGCCTTGCGCGATCGTGCCGGCCCGCGCCACCATTTCGGTATAGGTGATCAAGCCGGCATCAGCCAGACCGAGGTAGGAGGCAGACACGCCATAGCCGGTCATGTACAGCGCCTTGAAATCGAGCTGGTCGGCGATGCGGGCGGAGAACATGTCGAAGACACCGGGAGCGATGACGAATTCACCGTCGGTCAGCGTCTGCTTGAGGGACTTGTTGTTGGTCATTGTGGAATCCAGTAAATAGGTGAGCGATCAGGAAGCGCGGCGCAGCCGGCGGTCCCACTGCAGCAGACACAAACTAACGATGGTGGCGAACAGGAACAGCATCAGCGACAGCGCCATGATGGTGGGCGCATCGTTGCGGTCGATGGCTCGCATCAGCAGATGACCGATGCCGCGTTGCGAGGCAAACATTTCACCCAGCAAGGTGCCGAGCAGCGTCAGCGAAAAAGCGATCCGCAGGCCGGCAACAATCTCCGGTACGGTGGCTGGAATCAGCACATGGATTGCACCCTGCCACGCCGTCAGGCGGTGGGTGCGTATCGCACGCAGGTAGACCGGCCGGATATTGCGCACTGCGGTCATCGTGAAAATCACCATCGGGATAATCCCGTGGATCGCACCGAACGCAATCTTGGCCGAGATGCCCAGGCCAAACATGAGCAGCACCACCGGATAGAGCGAGATCTTCGGAATCGAATACAGCGCGATGAGAAGCGGTTCGAACACATCGCCGGCAAGACGACGCGCACCCAGCAGGATGCCCAGAGAAATACCACCGAGTAGCGAAATACAGAGTGCTACGCCGAAGGCCAGGCCGGTCTCCGTCAGGTGTCCAAGAAACTCTTCATCAGTCAGCTCGACCCCGACCTGCTGCAGCGTGCGCAGCGGCGTCGGCAAGACGGTGCCGCCGATACCCCAACTGGCAAGCTGCCACAACACGGCGATGGTCCCCACCAGCAGCAACCCATCCCCCCAGCGTGGCGCGCTGGCGGCCGATTGCATCTTTGTCTGCAGGCGTGTTTGCGAGGTTGTCATGACACCTCCTTGAGCACGCGGCGCTGGTACAGACGCTGTTCGGCAGCGTGCAGCAACAGGTTCAGCGTGCCGACAAACACCAGCAACACCAGCATCAGCCCGTACATGGTCTGGTTGTCGAAGTTATTGTAGGCAAACGCGATCTGGTAACCGAAACCCGCGCCGGAGAGCACGAACTCGCCACCGATGACCGCAATGAAAGAGTAAACGATAGCCAGCTTGATGCCGGTAAAGACGAACGGCAGACTGGCCGGCAAGGTAATCAGCAACACTTCCTGCACCCGGCCCATGCGCAGCATGCGCGCCGTGCGCAACAGGACCTTCGGAACCCGCTCCAGACCATTGAGGGTATTGACCGCCATCGCCACCACCGCAAACAGGAAACCAAGCATTACCAGTGGCCAGCGGTTCAGACCGAGCAGGACGATGAGCATCGGATACAGCACGAAGATCGGCACCGCGTAGTAGGACAGCAGCAGCGGATCAAGAACGCGGCGTACCCGTGGCAAGCGGAACAGCAGGACGCCAAACAAAAAGCCGAACACCACCGCCAGCACGATCGACATGCCGGCCGCGTACAGCGTCAGCAGGATGTCGGTCTTGAAGGTGCCGGCAACCAGCAGCTTCCAGGCACTGGTTGCCATTGCCGATGGGGGAATGAAAGAGACCGGGTTGATCCAGCCGAAGCGGCTGGCAATCTCCAGCAGCAGCACGCTGGTGACCACGAAAGCGAGTCGCAGCAGCGGCACGCGCCGCCGGAACAACGCCTGCCACAAACTGCCGCCGCTCGATGCCGGGACACCCGGCAAGGCTTGCGTGGCCGCGCTCATTTGCGCACACCCAGCGCCTTGATCGACTCTTCGCGCAACATGCCCCAGACCCGTGACTGCAAGGCACCGAAGCGCGGATCCATCGCCGTCTGTGCATCGCGCTCGCGGCTCCAGCCGGTTTCAACGATATCGATGAAGGTGCCAGGGCACGAGGACATCACGCCGATCCGGTCCGACAGCAACACGGCTTCGTCGATGGAATGGGTGATCAGCATCACGGTCGAGCCGGTATCGCGCCAGAGCTTGAGCATTTCCTCGCCCATCAGCAAACGGGTCTGCTGATCGAGTGCACCGAACGGTTCATCAAGCAGCATCAAGCGTGGACGCAACACCATCGCGCGGGCAATGCAGACCCGCTGGCGCATGCCGCCCGATAATTGCGACGGATAGATTCCGGCAAAACTGGCCAGGCCCATGAAGGCCAGCGCATGCTCTACCCGCTCGCGCACCTCAGCCTCCGGCAAGCCGGTGCGGCGCACGCCGAACGCGGCATTGTCATAGACGGTCAGCCATGAAAAGCTCGCGTCTTCCTGGAACACCACCGCGACGCCATCCGGGACTTCGCCGTTGACAGGCTTGCCCTCAAAATGCACGCTGCCGCTGCTGGGTGCGCACAGGCCGGCGATCAGGTCGAGCAAGGTCGACTTGCCGCAACCGGACGGCCCGACCACGGAAAAAAATTCTCCCTCGCGCAGGTCGAACGAGACCGGTCCGAGTGCATGAAAAGGCAACCCGCTGTCGCGCGCGGCAAAGACGCGCGTGGCTTCACGAACCGCGACATGGGTCTTGATACTGGCAACCGGATCGGCCACCAGTGCGGGAGATACGGACAGCACGGTCGCCGTCGTCATTTGCGCTGATCCGACGGCATCAGGCTTTCGTCCACGATCTTGTTCCAGTCGAACGGGCCCGGCTCGATCGCCTTGACCAGCTGCAAGCCAGTCAGCATCGTTTGCATGCCGTCATAGTCAAATTTGCCGGTACTCCAGTAGGTCCCTTTGGCCGCAAGAATATTGGCGATGGAGGCCTTGGCGATATCCACCGGAAGCTTGTACTGACGCGCCAGGATTTCGCCGGCTTCGCCCGGATTGGCCTGGATGAATTCAACGCCCTTGCGCCGTGCGGCGATGATGGCCTTGATCACGTCGGGATTTTTTTTCAGGTAATCGGTGCGCACCACACCGACGGTTTGCGTGGTGTTGGGTAACAGGTCGGTCGAGCGAAACACCATTTTCAGCGTCGATTTTTCACGCGTGTAGGCCGGTTCGGTGTTGTAGACCACGTCAACGGCATCCTGACGCAGCGCCGTCAGCGCACCCGACAGGCTGCCGACCGACCTGCGCTCGACCTTGTCCAGCAATCCCGCCTTGTTCAATGCCAGCGTGGAGACCATGTCGGTCACAGATTTCGGACTGCTATAACCGAGTTTCTTGCCGTTCAGGTCGGCAATGGATTTCAGCGGCGAGTCGGCTTTGGCCACCCAGTAAATATCGGCCAGGCTGATGACGCCGGCGTGCACAATCGTCAGGTCGACGCCTTGCTTGATAGCTGCAATCGCGGCCGGCAGTGCCACCTCGCCGTAAGGAATTTCCGAGGCCATTGCGTTGCGGACCGTGGTGCCGCCGCCGGCTGAAGTAAGAAAACCCGTCACATCCAAACCGGCATCCTTGAAGTAGCCTTTTTCAAGTGCAACGGCGAACGGCGCACCGAACATGCCATCGGCCCAGTGTGTGACGGTCAGGTTGACGGCCGCTGCTGGCAGACAGACAGCAGCAGATGTCACCAGCATGCAGGAAGCGGTCGTGCGGAGGAAGTGGCGCAAATTCATGGTGTGTCTCCTATGAAGGGTAAAAGGGTTGCTCTTGTGTTCCCGAAAACGGGACGGCAATATTTTTTTGATGCGATCAATCTTTACTACTAAGTCGCTGGTCTGGCAAATGTCCATGCCGTCAGCGTGACGATCACCGTTCAGGCCGCAGCGCGAACCTTGTCACGCTGGCGGCGCAGCCAGATGCTGGAGCGCCCGCCGAGCGACCTGTCCAGGCAGATCGCTGCAAAATCAACGGCATCAAGAAGTCCGTCCAGATCGATGCCGGTGGTAAAACCGCTGGAGCCCGCCATGAGTACCAGATCTTCAGTGGCCAGATTGCCGGCTGCCCCCGGCGCAAACGGACAACCGCCAATCCCACCAGCGCTGGCATCGAAGCGGCGCACGCCGACTTCCAGTGCGGCCCAGGCGTTGGCGACCGCCATGCCGCGCGTGTCATGCAGATGCAGCGCCAGCTGGTCCATCGGCATGATGTCGGCCAGGGCCTGCATGCGTTCCTTGACCTGCGCTGGCGAGGCAGCGCCGATGGTGTCCGCGATGACGATCTCCTGCGCGCCGGCCTCCCGCATGGATTGCGCCAGACGAATGACGCGATCGAGCGGCGGCACGCCTTCAAACGGACATTCGAACGCCACCGCGATGTAGGCGCGGGTCAGCAATCCGTCGGCACGTGCCTGACGCAGCGTTTGTGCGGACGCTTGCGTGGCAGCCTCCAGGGACATGTTGATGTTCTTCTGATTCATGATGTCGGTCGCCGACAGGACCACCGCGATTTCCTTGGCACCGGCGGCATGGGCGCGTTCCAGCCCCTTGAGGTTGGGCACCAGCACCGAACTGCGCAGTGCCGGCAACGCCAGATTCAACTGTTGCAGCAGCTCGCTGGCATCCGCCATCTGCGGCACGGCCTTCGGCGAGACGAAGCTGGTGGCTTCGACGCTGCGCACACCGGCCTGAACCAGCAAGCGGATCAGCTGCAGCTTGTCGGCAGTCGATACCTGTCTGGACTGATTTTGCAGGCCATCGCGCGGCGCTACATCGGTGATAAAA
>CANFED010000203.1 GCA_947445995.1 Oxalobacteraceae bacterium
ATCGAACATATCCTTGAGTAGCCACAAATTAATATGGTTGAGCGCGAACGGCAAGCCCATGCGCAACCACATGACGCCAGGAGCCACTTCAAGCAGGCTGGCGTTAGCAGGCAAGGTGTCGCCGAACGGATAATCGAGCTGGGATTCGAGCAGATTCATGGTGGGCTTTTCGGAAAAGGTGATGCACAGGCGGGACGTCTGCGCCTACAATGATTGACGTTAACGTAAAGCTGATTCTAAACGAATGTCCACCTATACCATCACCGAACTGTCCCGCGAATTCGACATCACGCCGCGGGCGATCCGTTTCTACGAAGACCAGGGCTTGCTCAGTCCGAGTCGGGAAGGCACCAGCGGGCGAGTGCGGGTCTACAGCGCACGTGAGCGCACCCGCCTGAAACTGACGCTACGCGGCAAGCGCCTTGGCCTGACGCTCTCTGAAATCAAGAGCCTGGTCGACATGTACGAGTCGCCGCGCGACACCGTCGCCCAGATGAAGCACTTCATGGAAGTATTGGGCCAGCACCGGCTGACACTCGAAATGCAGCGCGAAGACATCGACATCACGCTGGCCGAAATCAGCGCACACGAAGCGCAGTGCCGCAAAGTGCTGGATGGGCGCGCAACCAAAAAAGCCAGTACCAAGCCAGCCTGATTGAATTGACGTTTACGTTAACGTCAATTAGCGATATGATTCCGTAGCTGTTTTTTAACCCGATTCCGATTCCACGAGGATGCCATGCTCCACCTGCCCGGCCTGACGTTTGACCACGGCGAAGACATCGCCGCGCTGCGCGACACGATTTCCCAGTTTGCTGCCGCCGAGATCGCGCCACGCGCTGGCGAGATCGACCGCACTGACCAGTTTCCGATGGACCTGTGGCGCAAGATGGGTGCGCTCGGCGTGCTCGGTATCACGGTTGGAGAAGAATACGGCGGCACCGGCATGGGCTACCTCGCGCACATCATCGCGATGGAAGAAATCTCGCGCGCTTCGGCCTCGGTCGGCTTGTCGTACGGTGCGCATTCGAACCTGTGCGTGAACCAGATCAAGCGCAACGGCAGCGACGAACAGAAGGCCAAATATCTGCCGAAACTGGTCAGCGGCGAATACATCGGTGCGCTCGCCATGTCGGAGCCGAACGCCGGTTCCGATGTCGTCAGCATGAAGTTGCGCGCCGACTGGAAGGGCGATCGCTGGGTCCTCAATGGCACCAAGATGTGGATCACCAATGGTCCTGATGCCGACGTGCTGGTGGTGTACGCAAAGAATGATCTGGAAGCCGGTGCACGCGGCATGACCGCCTTCCTGATCGAAAAAGACTTCAAGGGATTTAGCGTCGCGCAAAAACTCGACAAGCTCGGCATGCGCGGTTCGCATACCGGCGAGCTGGTATTTCGCGATTGCGAAGTGCCCCCCGAGAATGTCCTCGGTGGGTTGGGCAGGGGCGTCAATGTGCTGATGTCGGGTCTCGATTACGAGCGCTCCGTGTTGTCGGGCGGACCACTCGGGATCATGCAGGCCTGCATGGATGTAGTGGTGCCGTATGTGCACGAACGCAAGCAGTTCGGTCAGGCTATCGGCGAATTTCAGCTGATGCAGGGCAAGCTGGCCGATATGTATTCGACGATGATGGCGTGCAAGGCCTATGTGTACGCGGTTGGTCAGGCCTGCGATCGGGCCACGACGCCGGAGGCGGTGCGGGCCTTGCGCAAGGATGCGGCGGGGGCGATTTTGTATTCGGCCGAGAAGGCGACGTGGATGGCCGGCGAGACGATTCAGGCGCTGGGCGGTAACGGGTACATCAACGAGTATCCGGCCGGGCGTTTGTGGCGGGATGCGAAGTTGTATGAGATTGGTGCCGGCACCAGCGAGATTCGGCGGATGCTGATCGGGCGTGAGTTGTTTAACGAGACGCGGTAGGGGTTGGGTTGATGATGTCGTTTGGGGGGGGCCGGTTCGCTTTTATCTGCGGTCGCAAACTCCCATCGCGAGCAACCAGGGTCAGTGTTTTTTTTCGCGGGCTTCATCGCGAAAATTACACTGACGCTGCTTGCGGATTGCGGAGTACTTGCGATCTAATTTCCATGCTGGGGTTACTGATTCTGCATGCGCTCCGCCATGACCAAGCCGGCTGCCGGGCCGCCGTCGACTTGGTCCCACGAAGCCGTCACCGTTTCAGCAGCGCGCGAACCCGTCAAACCCAACGGCCCCACTCCCCACAGCGCTACACTATCGTCCCGGCCTGCGCCCCTCGGAGTCTGACATGACAGTTGCTTTCCCCAAGCTGCTTTCGTCGCAAATCGCGTTCGATATTGCCCGTACCATCCTCGATGGATTCGACAAACATTACCGCTTGTTTCGCGCCACCAGCCACGACGCGAAGCGCCATTTCGAACAAGGTGCGTGGCAGGCGCAGCAATCCTGCCTGCGCGAGCGCATCGCGTTTTATGACAAGCGGGTGGGCGAGTGCGTCACCGTGCTTGAGGATGAATACGAAACCGAAGAACTGACCGACGCGGTCTGGCGCGAGGTCAAGCTGCATTACATCGGTTTGCTGACCGATCACAAGCAACCCGAGCTGGCCGAAACATTCTTCAATACGGTCTGTTGCAAGATTCTGCACCGCGCGTATTTCCATAACGATTTCATTTTCGTGCGCCCCGTCATTTCGACCGAGTACATCGAAACCAATGACCCGGCACCGACCTACCGCGTGTATTACCCGGCCACCGAAGGCTTGCATCAGACCATCCGGCGTATCGCCGAGGATTTCGAGCTGGCCTGCCCGTTTGCCGATCTGGATCGCGATGTCAGACAAGTCGAAGCGCGATTCAAGGCCGTGTTCGGTGAAGAAAAATCGGAGCCGAACCGACAGATCCAGGTGCTGGCCAGCCTGTTCTACCGCAACAAGGGTGCTTACATCGTCGGTCGGGGCATCAACGGCAATCGCGAGACACCGTTCGTCGTGCCCATCCTGCACAACCGCAAGGGCGGACTGGTGCTCGATACGGTGCTGTTCGATACCGGCCTGATCACCGTGCTGTTTTCGTTTACGCGGGCCTATTTCATGGTCGACATGGAAGTGCCGTCCGGCTACGTGCAATTCATCCGGTCCATGCTGCCCAAAAAGCCGCGCAGCGAAATTTACACGATGCTGGGTTTGCAAAAACACGGCAAGTCCCTGTTCTATCGCGATTACCTGCACCACCTGCGGCACTCGTCGGACCGCATCGAAATCGCCCCCGGCATCAAGGGACTGGTGATGGTGGTGTTTGCGCTGGCGTCATTTCCGTACGTGTTCAAGGTCATCAAGGATGCGTTCCCGCCACCAAAGGAAACCACCCCGGCGCTGGTACGTGAAAAATACGTGCTGGTGAAAAACCATGACCGCGTCGGCCGCATGGCCGATACGCTCGAATACTCGAACGTGGCCTTTCCGCGCGCGCGCTTCGATGACGAATTGCTGGCCGAACTGAAACTCGTGGCGCCGTCGCTGGTCGAAGAGGAGGACGGCCAGGTCATCATCCGTCACCTGTACATCGAGCGTCGCATGATTCCGCTCAATATCTGGTTGTCGAATGCTGAAAAAGAAGGCAACGAAGCCGCCATCGAACACGGCGTGCTGGAGTACGGCAATGCGATCAAGGAACTGGTCCGGGCCAACATTTTTCCCGGCGATATGCTGTACAAAAATTTCGGTGTCACCAAGCACGGCCGGGTGGTGTTTTACGACTACGACGAAATCGAATACATCACCGATTGCGTCTTTCGCACCATCCCGCAACCGCGCAACGAAGAAGACGAGATGTCAGCCGAGCCGTGGTATCCGATTGGCCGCCACGACGTGTTCCCGGAGCAGTTCGGTACCTTCTTGCTGGGCAATCCGACGGTGCGCAAATACTTCATGAAGCACCATGCCGACTTGCTCGATGCCGCCTACTGGCAAAGCTACAAGCAACGCATCCTCGATGGACATTTCGACGATGTATTCCCGTATCCGCAGGAGTGCCGCTTCAGCTACAAATCGAATCAAGCACAATTGATTCACGAGCAACCGATTCACGAGCAACCTAATCAAGTCATCCCCGCAGCGAACGCTGCCTGAACAGGAGAATGCAGATGTCCAACGTCCTACTCGATCCCATCGTCATCGTCGGTGCCGCCCGCACCCCACTGGGTGCCTTCCAGGGAGATTTTTCGGCCCTGACGGCCAGCGAACTAGGTGCCGTCGCGATCCGCGCCGCCGTCGAGCGTGCCGGTATCGATCCGGCTCTGGTCAACGATGTCCTTTTTGGTAATTGCCTGATGGCTGGCCAGGGTCAGGCACCAGCGCGGCAAGCCGCAATCAAGGCCGGTATTCCGGTCTCTGCCGGTGCGGTCACGCTGTCGAAGATGTGCGGCTCGGCGATGCAGGCCACCATGTTTGGTGTCGATTCGCTGCTGGTCGGCACCAATGATGTCGTCGTCAGCGGCGGCATGGAATCGATGACCAACGCGCCGTACCTGATCCCGAAAGCCCGTGGCGGTTACCGCATCGGCCACGGCATGATGTACGACCACATGATGCTCGACGGCCTCGAAGACGCCTACGAAAAAGGCCGCTCGATGGGCACCTTCGCCGAAGAGTGCGTCGACAAATACCAGTTCACCCGCGAAGAGCAGGATGCCTTCGCCATCACCTCGGTTACGCGGGCACAGGCCGCTGCCGCCGATGGCTCATTCGACTGGGAAATCGCGCCGGTCACGGTCGCGGGTCGCAACGGTGACGTCGTCATCGACAAGGATGAAGGTCCGCAAAAAGCCAAGCTCGACAAGATTCCAAAGCTGAAGGCCGCCTTCAAGAAAGACGGCACCATCACTGCCGCCTCGTCGTCATCGATCAACGATGGTGCGGCGGCGCTGGTCATGATGCGCGAATCGATGGCCAAGAAACTCGGTTGCACGCCGATTGCCCGCATCGTCGGTCACAGCCGTCATTCGCAAGCACCGAACTGGTTTACCACGGCACCGGTCGGCGCGATTGAAAAGCTGCTGGTCAAGACCGGCTGGGAGCTGGCCGAGGTCGATCTGTTCGAAATCAACGAAGCCTTCGCCGTCGTGCCGATGGCCGCGATGCGCGAACTCGACATCCCGCACAGCAAGATCAACATCCACGGCGGTGCCTGCGCACTGGGTCATCCGATCGGTGCCTCGGGTGCCCGCATCATCGTCACGCTGATGGGCGCGCTGAAAAAAACCGGTGGCAAGCGCGGCATCGCCACGCTGTGCATCGGTGGCGGCGAAGGCACGGCAGTTGCGATCGAGATGGTATGAGCGCGCAGACTGCACTGATTATTGGTGCTTCGCGCGGTATCGGCTTCGAACTGGCGCGTCAGTACCGTGCCGATGGCTGGCGTGTGCTGGCCAGCGTGCGCCAGCCGGCTGATGCGGCCGCACTGGAAGCACTCGGTTGCGAGGTCCTGCAGCTCGACCTCGACAATGCCGCGCAATGCATCGCGCTGGGCAAGCAGTTGCAAGCAGAACAGCTCGACATCGCGCTGCTCAACGCCGGTGTCTACGGCCCGCAAACCAGCGGGCCAACCACGCCGAGCGCCGACGAGTTTGATGCCGTCATGCATGCCAACGTACTCGGCGCAATGCGTCTGTTGCCGCTGCTCGGCCCGATCGTGGCCCGTTCCGGTGGACGGCTGGCCGTGACCTCGTCGTCGATGGGATCGATCAGCCTGCGCACCAACACCAGCGGCTGGCTGTACCGCGCCAGCAAGGCGGCACTCAACTCGCTGCTGGTTGATGCCTCTTTGAGCTACGCACCGGCAATCTGCGTGGCGCTGCATCCGGGCTGGGTGCGCACCGCGATGGGTGGCGATGGTGCCGACCTCGATGTGTCCGAAAGCGCCGCCGGTATCCGCAGCACGCTGGCTGGCCTCACGGCTGCTGGCAACGGACATTTTTTCAATTACAACGGCGCACCACTGACCTGGTAACAACACCCCGGAGACACGATGCAACTGAGCCCCGAACACGAGATGATCCGCGATGCCCTGCGCAGTTTTGCGCAGGAGCGGCTGGTTCCCAATGCAGCGCGCTGGGACAAGGAACACCATTTTCCGCAAGACGAATTGCGTGGCCTGGCCGCGCTCGGTGCGTACGGTGTCGCGGTGCCGGAAGCGCTCGGTGGTGCGGGTCTCGATTACCTCGCGCTGGCGCTGGTGATCGAGGAAATCGCTGCCGGCGATGGTGGTATCTCGACCGTCATCTCGGTCAACAATTGTCCGGTGTGCAGCATCGCGATGATGTACGCGAATCCGGCGCAGCAGCAGCAATGGCTGCGCCCGCTGGCACAAGGCGACATGCTCGGTGCGTTCTGCCTGACCGAGCCGCATGCCGGCAGTGATGCCTCCAGTTTGCTGACCACGGCGGTGCGCGATGGCGACGAGTACGTGATCAACGGCGTCAAGCAATTCATCACCAGCGGCAAGCATGCCGATGTCGCCATCGTGCTGGCCGTCACCGACAAGGCGGCCGGCAAGCGCGGCATCAGCGCGTTCTGGGTGCCGACCACTACGCCGGGGTATGTCGTCACCCGGCTTGAAGACAAGCTCGGCCAGCACTCGTCGGATACCGCTTCCATCCTGTTCGAGAATTGCCGCATTCCCGCCGCCAACCTGATCGGCGAGGAAGGGCAGGGCTACCGGATTGCGTTGTCGGGACTCGAAGGCGGGCGCATCGGCATTGCCGCGCAAGCCGTCGGCATGGCGCGCGCGGCGTTCGATGCGGCGCTGGCGTATGCGAAGGACCGCAGCAGTTTTGGCAAGACGATTTACGAACATCAGGCCGTTCAATTCAAGCTCGCCGACATGGCCACCCAGCTCGAAGCGGCGCGACAGTTGACCTGGCACGCTGCCAGCCTGAAAGATGCCGGCGTGCCCTGTCTGAAAGAAGCCGCGATGGCCAAGCTGTTCGCCAGCGAAATGGCCGAGCGGGTTTGTTCGGATGCGATCCAGATTCATGGTGGGTATGGGTATGTCAGCGATTTTCCGGTCGAGCGGATTTACCGCGATGTGCGGGTCTGCCAGATTTACGAAGGGACCAGCGATATCCAGAAAATATTGATTGGTCGGGCGTTGGCGTAGCGCACGCGTGGGCAC
>CANFED010000204.1 GCA_947445995.1 Oxalobacteraceae bacterium
GAAGAAGGGCGACGCGTTATAAATGCGCAGGCCGCTGGCGATCATCAGCACCACCGCACCGGCATTGAGCCAGTGCGTTGCGCGTAGCCATAACGGATGAATGATGGCGGGTTTGTTCATCGTCATGGTCCTCATGACAGCCCCAGCGCCGGCTTGCACTGCGCCGTGCTAACCGCCTGCAGAATGTCGCCTCGGTCCTGTACAAAGGCAACCGCTTGCAGGTTCTGCCGGTTCCAGCCATCCGGTAACGTGATTTGCTGACGCAACTGCGCGCGTCCTTTTTCAAGCCGGATCGGACCGAACCACAGGCGCGCGGTGTTGTCATGCCTGAGCGTCGCGCCGCTATTTTCACCGCGCGTCACTTGCGACACCAGCGCACTTTCGCTCACAGCCAGATACAGTGCGCCAGCAAGATGCGGGTCAGGCGCAACCACATCGGCCTCGAGTGCCACGCTCGCGGTGGCCGTCGGTGCCGATGACAGCGTGATGGTCAGTGGCGCAACCCTGGCGTTGATGTGTCTTACCGTCGCCGGAAGATCGCTGCGCCACGCACGCAGTTCTTCGCCATTGACAAAAAACTGCGGTGTGTAGGCGACCTGATTTTTACGGAAGGACAGCAGCGCGGATTGGCGTGCGTCGAAGCGGGTTTGCGCGAAGACGTCTTTCCAGCCGATCCGGTCCCAATAGCTGACATGCAGCGCCAGCGGCACGACCACCGCATCCGCATCGAGCAGCTGGTGTAACTTGCGCAAGTGAAGATCGGCCGGAGGACAGCTTGAACAGCCTTCGCTGGTATACAGTTCGACCAGCGCGGCAGTCGCAACGCCGCTTTTGGCGGTGCAGGCAGGGCTGGCCTGCGACGGCATTGCGAGGCAACAGGCGCAGGTAACGACAGTCAGTGTGATGGGGTTCATGGTGTTATCCCGTTCCAAGGATGATGTACAAGGTAGTTCGTCGTCACGACGGCTTTGGTTACAGTGGTTGAAATTTTTTTTGTGTTTGTCGATTTATTTTTCTGATGTTGTTACTTAAGGCACCGATGGAGCGAATACAAAAGGCAGATGGTCTGCGCACGACGGAGTCGCGCTTGCACGCGTTACTGCGACAAGGCATGGCCGGTGATGCAGCGGCCTACCGCGATTTTTTGCAAGCGACCTCGACACACCTGCGCGCATTTTTGCGTCATCGGCTGAGTCGCTGGCCTGACGAGGTCGAAGATCTGGTGCAGGAATCGCTGCTGGCGATCCACAACCAGCGCCTGACCTATGACACCAGCGTGCCGTTGACATCGTGGATGGTTGCGATTACGAAATACAAGTTGATCGACTGGTTGCGCCGCCACGCTCGACGTGAACAACACAACGACCCGATTAGCGATGAGCATGAACTTTTTTCGAGTGCAGATGAAGAGGCCCGCGAGGCGCAACGTGACCTCGCGGTGTTGCTGGCGCGGCTGCCGGAGCAGCAGCAAGCCGCGATCAGGCATACCAAGCTCGATGGCTGGTCGGTGCGTGAAACCGCCACCGCGTTACGCCTGTCGGAAGCGTCGGTCAAGGTCGCTGTTCACCGCGGCCTGAAAACTTTGGCATCACTATTACGAGAGGCACCATGAAAACCGATGAACTGATCAACCTGCTGGCCGCAGGACCGGACGTGAATGCGTCGACGACGCCGGTGTGGCAAAACACGCTGCTCATCGGGGGTGCCGTGCTGGTCAGCACCTTGCTGATGCTGGTCTTGCTGGGCCTCCGGCAGGATCTGCTGGCGGTCGCCGCGCAACCGGTCTTCGTGCTGAAAGTCGTCTTTGTCGCGGCGCTGGTCCTGTCCGGAAAAATCGCCTGCAAGCATCTGTCCTTGCCCGGTGCGCGTCTCGCGATGTTACCGGTATTGATCGCCATACCGATGCTCATCATGTTCGGGATGGCGCTGCTGACGCTGACAGAGGCCGCGCCGGATCAGCGCGCCAGGCTGTTCTGGGGCGAGACCTGGCGCACCTGTGCTTTCATTATCGCCGGGCTGTCCTTGCCAATCTTTGCGGCGATACTCAAGGTCATGCGTGATCGGGCACCGACCCGGTTGCGTCTGGCCGGTGCCGCCGCCGGCTTCACGGCCGGAGCGACCGCCGCGGTGGTCTACTGCCTGCATTGCCCGGAAATTGCAGCACCGTTCATCGCGTTCTGGTACGTGCTGGGCATAGTGATTCCGGCAGGCGTGGGCGCGTTGATCGGACCGCGTGTTCTGCGCTGGTAGGTGCAAGCAAACCGGATGACGGCCTGCGTGACGGTGCCCGCTTTTCCGGTCCGCTGCGTAAGCTGCAACCAGTCGGGACGAATTCGTCGCAGGCCTGACTTTAGTGTCATGTTGTCATGCCCGATGTGGCATGATCACTCCGGAATTCCTCTTAGGAGCAACCATGTCCAGCATCGCCCCCGAGACCATCGCGGCGTACACCACGACCCACTATCGCGTCGATGCACCGACGCCGTTCGTGCTCGAAATTGGCATCGACAATCCGGCATTGAAGGCACTGCTGCGACAGGCCAAAACCGATTGCTGCACATTCATCACTGCCTGCAATCCGCTGGGCGAGGCACTGAGCGATGCGCAGAACGCCGCGTTGCAGACCAAGCTGGCGCTGACTTTGCGTCAGCGCAGCCTGGTATTTTTCGATGGCATTGGCCAGCATCCGACCGGCGCGTGGCCCGGCGAGCCGAGCTTCCTCGTGCTTGACCTGTCGCTGGCGTCGGCGCGGGCGCTCGGACAGACACTGGCACAAAATGCGATCGTGTGGTGCGGCGCGGATGCGGTGCCGCAGCTGGTTTTGCTGCGCTAAGCGCGGGCGTCCTAACTCTTCAGTTATCCTCACTGGCCGGAGTGCTTGCTGCAGCCAGTTTTTTGGAGCGATCCGTGTCATGAGCAAGCCCTGTCCTTTTTGTACGCTGCCGCCCGAGCGTCTTGTCGAATCCAGCGACGTCGGTGTCGTCATCGCCGACGGCTTCCCGATTTCGCCGGGGCACACGCTGGTCATTCCGCACCGGCATGTCGGTTCCTTCTTCGCGTTGTCGGCACAAGAACGCACTGGCCTGCTCGATTTGCTCGACCGCGCCAAAGCCACGTTGGACGCGACCCATCATCCGGATGGCTACAACATCGGCATCAATGATGGTGCCGCTGCCGGACAGACCGTGCCGCACCTGCACATTCACCTGATCCCGCGCTACGGAGGTGACCAGGACGATCCACGTGGTGGCGTACGCTGGATCATGCCCGGCAAGGCCGACTATTGGACTGCCTGATCGCTGGAGTGCCGGAGCCGGACGCCGGACAGCAACTTGCGTTCCTGCGCCAACTACAGCGGCTGTTTCAGGAAGGCGATTTCACCTCGACTTACAAGTACGCGTTGCTGCTGGCATTGGCTGAACTGGCAATCGAATGCGATGCACCGGCCGGCGCGGCTCTGATGCTGCCGATGGAGCGGATTGCGGGCAAGTTCGCCGAATTTTACTGGCTGCAATCGTTGCCGTATTCGTCTGATGCAGCAGGAAACCGTGGCGATGTGCTGCTCCAGAATACGGATCGGCAGGTCGCTGTTATCAGGCATTTGACGACGCTGCGCTCGCTCGGTGTCAGTACGTTGTCGCAGGCTCGGCAGCATCCGAATTGGCAACGTACGCTGCGAGCGATTGCAACGCATGTCCGCAAGATGCCGGTGCAGCGTTTGCAGAACCTGTCGGGTAACCCGGTTATTTTTCTGTTCGATCCGGCCGCCGTTGGCAACACGCTGACGCTGCTGCCGGGAGTGGCATTTCAGCTGCGCCGGTTTCAGGGATTCATCCAGCAACTGGTGCGTGCAGGCTGGGTCAATTACATCCGCAGTAACCGCCAGAATGCGGCGCTGGTCGGGCAGGGGGCTGATCTCGAAGCGTTCCTGTTCGGGTCGCCGCGTGCGGTGCTGACGCAAGTGAAGCAGTTGCTCGCACCGCTGCAGAGTCAGCGCTGTTTCTTTTGTCAGCAAGGCCTGCACGACAACGCAGCCGTCGATCACTTCATTCCGTGGTCGCGTTATCCCCGCGATACCGCCCTCAATTTTGTGCTGGCTCACGCGGCCTGCAATACCAGCAAGAGTGATTTGCTGGCCGGTGGCGCGCATCTCGAACGCTGGCTCGAACGCAATGCGCGCGAAGGCGCAACCATCGCCGGCCAGTTGCAGCATGCGGGTTTCGTGTCGGAGCCGGACGTGGCGACGAGGGTGGCGGCGTGGGCTTATCGGGAGGGTGTCAGTGCTGGCGTGCGGGTCTGGCATGGGCGCGGGCAGACGGCACTGATTTCGGCGGATTTGATGCGGGTGTTCGGGTAGGGCGGACGTTTTTTGGAGAATACAATCACCCTCGTCAATCACCACCCATCTGCCGGAGATCTCTCGTGAATAAACGCCACTTCCTCGCCGCTGCCGGACTCGGTCTTGCCACTGCGCGCGGCTTTGCTGCACCACTGAAAACAACCCCGACGTTCATCGGGCCGACCTTGCTGACATTGACAGGAACAATCGGTGCTGGCAATCGCGGTCCGCTCGATCCGGCACTCGACCAGTTGATGAAAAAGCAGGGCGTTGCGTTTGACCGTGCCCATACTTTTGACTTCACCGCGCTGCGCGCATTGCCGGCAATCACGATCAAGCCGACGCTGGAATATGACGGTAAAGTCCACGCGCTGGGCGGACCGCTGCTGACCGATGTGCTCAATGCGGCGGGTGCCACGACCACTGGCCAGGGCCGCGTCTTGCTGCGGGCAATTGATGGCTACGTCGTGGCAGTATCTTTCGCCGACATGGTGAAGTATCGCTTCATTGTGGCGACCACACTGGATGGAAAAGCGCTCCCGCTGGGCGGACTCGGACCGCTGTGGGCGGTGTACGACGCCGACCGTTTTCCGGACAAGGTGGCAAGGCCGCTGGCCGAACGGTTCACCTTGTGTCCGTGGGCGGTGTATCACATCGCTGTGCAGGGAGGATGATGTCGTGACCGGTGGCGACACGCGCCGTCCTTGTTTTCTCTCAAGATCACAAGTACGGGCTCGTTCACACTTGGCCTTTCAGGTGCGTGCAAAAGCCGTCCGGTTTTGCCGTTACTCACAAGGAGAAAGTCATGCGTCGAACCGCACTCGTCACCGGGGGCACGCGAGGTATCGGAAAAGCCATTGCCATTGCGCTGCATCAGGCAGGTCATCAGGTTGCCGCTGTTTATCACAGCAATGCAGGTGCTGCACAGGCATTTTCCAGCGAGACATCGATACCGGTCTATCAGTGGGATGTGGCGGACTTTGACCAGTGCCGTGCCGGTATCGCCCGTGTCGAGCTGCAACTGGGTTCTATCGATATCCTCGTCAACAATGCCGGTATCGCCAGCGATGCGGTACTGCACCGCATGACACCGCAGCAGTGGTGGCGGGTTATTCATACGGATCTGGGCTCGATGTTCAACATGTGTCGCCATGTCGTCGAGGGCATGCGCGAGCGCCAGTTCGGTCGCATCATCAACATCAGTTCGGTCAATGGCCAGAAGGGCCAATTTGGCCAGACCAATTACGCCGCAGCCAAGGCCGGTGTGCTCGGTTTTACGCAGGCGCTTGCACTTGAAGGGGCGCGCAAGAACATCACGGTCAATGCGATCACGCCCGGTTACTGCGATACCGAGATGGTCGCAGCGGTGCCGAAAGAAACATTGCAAACCATCATCGGCGGGATTCCGGTCGGACGTCTGGGTACCGCCGCCGATGTCGGCCGCACGGTCGTCTTTCTTGCGGCCGAGGAGGCCGGGTTCATCACCGGCGCGACCATCGATGTCAACGGTGGTCAGTACATGCGCTAGTGGGGCGAACAGGCAATGCCAGGCACCAATGCAAAACGACCCGGTTGCATGAGCAATCGGGTCGTCAGGTACAGAACCAGCAAGCTAGGTGGTAAAGGTCGGTTGCGTCTTGCAGAGGACGCTTGGCCGATTCACCCTGCCATCTAATCAGTTGGCAGATGTCAAGAACAGGTCAGATCAGGAATCAGAACTGGTTCATCGTGTTGTCTTTACCCGATGCCTTCAGGGCTGCTTCGCCGCTGAAGTATTCCTTGTGATCGTCGCCGATGTCCGAACCGGACATGTTCTGATGCTTGACACAAGCGATACCCTGGCGGATTTCCTTGCGCTGAACGCCAGCCACGTAGCCCAGCATGCCTTGCTCACCGAAGTAGTCTTTGGCAAGGTTGTCTGTCGACAAGGCTGCCGTGTGGTAAGTCGGCAGCGTGATCAAGTGATGGAAAATACCAGCTTCGCGGGCTGAGTCAGCCTGGAAAGTACGGATTTTTTCATCAGCCGCCAGTGCCAGTTCGGTGGTGTCGTAATCGACGCTCATCAGTTTGGCGCGATCGTAGGCAGACACATCTTTGCCGGCGCTTTTCATGCTGTCGAAAATTTGCTGGCGGAAGTTGAGCGTCCAGTTGAACGAAGGGCTGTTGTTATAGACCAGCTTGGCGTTCGGAATCACTTTGCGAATCGCGCTGACCATGCCACCGATCTGGGCGATATGCGGCTTTTCGGTCTCGATCCAGAGCAAGTCGGCACCATTTTGCAGGGCAGTAACGCAATCGAGTACGCAACGCTCTTCACCTGTGCCCTCGCGGAACTGGAACAAGTTGCTAGGCAAACGCTTCGGACGCACCAGCTTGCCGTCGCGCTTGATGACGAGGTCGCCATTGTTCATGGCGTCAATCGAGACTTCGTCAGCGTCGAGGAACGAGTTGTACTGGTCGCCGAGGTCACCTGGCTCACGGGTCACCGCGATTTGCTTGGTCAGGCCAGCGCCTAGCGAGTCGGTACGGGCGACGATGATGCCGTCGTCGATACCCAGCTCAAGGAAGGCGTAGCGGACCGCGCGGATCTTGGCGAGGAAGTCTTCGTGAGGAACGGTGACCTTGCCGTCTTGATGGCCGCATTGCTTTTCATCGGAGACCTGGTTTTCGATCTGGATGCAGCAGGCACCTGCCTCGATCAACTGCTTGGCCATCAGGTAGGTTGCTTCAGCATTGCC
>CANFED010000205.1 GCA_947445995.1 Oxalobacteraceae bacterium
CGACCGGGCATCACCGGCTCTTTTACCGGCACGAAGGAAATACCTTCTGCGTCAGTGAGCCGATCGATGGAGAAAAAGCGACTTTTGCGAACGGCGGCACGATAGGCTTTACATGCCGTTCGCCAGAGCAGGTACAACAATTTCACGATACCGCGCTCGCGCATGGAGGCCAGACCATCGAAGGCCCGCCAGGCCTGCGCGATGGCGGCGCGATGGGTGCAATGCATCTGGCCTATGTCCGTGACCCGGATGGCAACAAGCTCTGCGCCATTTACCGGGCCGGCTGAGACGCTCAACCCGACGGGCACGGTGCCGGTAGCACTATTCCCGTTGGTATGCCTTGATTCTCTTGCGATCCTGACAATTGACGAGGTCTGTCAGGCCATCGTAAAACATACCAATTTGTCACCCCTTTCGGTCATAATGCCCCACGGGTCGGGCGACGCTCGCCTGCCACGCAAGGAGAACGTTATGCCGAACCAGGTATCGATGGGTGCGTTGATGATGTGTACCTTTGGCGCGGCACCGTCATCGCTGGTGGTGCTGCCGAAGAACAAGGTCCTGTGCGAAGGGCCGCCGGCCGCCAACATCATGGACCATGTGCCGCTGATGAACATCATGCCGTTCGGCGTGTGCAGTTCACCGGCCAACCCGATGGTAGCGGCCGCTACCGCAGCGGCGCTCGGCGTACTGACTCCCATGCCGTGTATCCCGGCCACCAGCGCGCCGTGGATGCCCGGTGCCCCGACCGTTCTGATTGCCAACATGCCGTCACTCGACAATGTCTCGAAGTGCATCTGCAACTCTGGTGGTGTCATCAGCTTCAGCATGCCGGGTACCGTCAAGACAATGATTCCCTGAGATGAATGCGCCGCCGGATTCCAGTGTGCCGCGTCTGAGCATGTCCATTTGAATTACAACGAATCATTTTTAGAGTTCCACGATGCCTCCCAATCAGACCAACCGCGACGTGAAAGTTACATCCTCTCTGAGCGTTGATGTGCTGTTGTTCAAGCGCATGCACTGCACCGAACAACTGGGTCAGCTGTTCGAATTTCGCATTGAGCTGGCGTCGTTAAGGAGCGATATTCGGATCGATGATGTGCTCGGCAAGCCGATGACGGTGACGCTCAACAGGCACGACGGTGTGCCGCGCCATTTCAATGGCATCGTGACGCGTTTCACCTACAAGGGCTGGCGTGATGGCATGGCCAGTTACGAGGCAGTGGTTCGTCCGGCGCTGTGGCTGCTGACACGGTCGACTGACTGCCGCATTTTTCAGAGCGCTTCCGCCATCGATATCCTCAAGATGTTGTTTGCCGATACCGGATTTGACGCTCCAATGCAGATCGAGGCAGGGCAACTTTCGTCAGATCCCTTGGTCCGAGACTATTGCGTGCAGTACCGCGAAAGTGCTTTCAGTTTTGTTTGCCGGTTATTGGAAGAAGAGGGCATTTATTTCTTTTTCACGCACTCCGCCAATGGTCACACCATGGTACTGGCCGATTCCTATGGTGCCCACAGTAAAGTGAAGCCGGACGGATTCGTGCGGTTTGACGATGGCGCGTCGTCGCAGGCATACGGCGTGGAAGCGGTGACGAAATGGATGCCGAGCGGCGAAATCCAGGCAAGCGTGTATGAGCTTGATGATTATGATTTTGAAAAATCGTCGTCGAGCATCAGTGGCGGGCTGAGAGTCAAGGCAACGATTCCGGCCGCGTTCGCTCAAAGGACATTCGGGCAATACGACTATCCCGGCAGATATCGTGAAGGAGGAGTCGGTACTGCGCGCGCCCGCGCCCGTATGGAGTCATTGCATGGGCAATGCGAAGAGGTTCATGCCGAGTGCAACTTCTCCGGCCTTGCCTGCGGTGTCTTGTTCAAGCTGACGGAACATCCGCGTGAAGACCAGAATCGCGAGTTCCTGGTTACCAGCGCAGAA
This sequence comes from Oxalobacteraceae bacterium, assembly GCA_947445995.1. Classification (GTDB taxonomy): domain Bacteria; phylum Pseudomonadota; class Gammaproteobacteria; order Burkholderiales; family Burkholderiaceae_D; genus Actimicrobium. The sequence continues at coordinate 1,943 of CANFED010000205.1, forward strand.
ACCGACATCGTTGGCAATGACTATGCGTCGGGCGGCGGTGGCGGCGAGGTCGATTTCCGTTGCAGTTTCACCGCCGTCGGCAAGCAACACAGTTACCGTCCGGCGCGCCGGTACGAGAAGCCGTCCATGCAGGGGCCGCAAACCGCGATGGTCGTCGGCAAGGCGGGCGAAGAAATCTGGACCGACGAGTACGGCCGCATCAAGGTGCAGTTCCATTGGGATCGTCTCGGCAAGGACGACGAAAAGAGCTCGGGCTGGGTGCGCGTCTCGCAGGCAATGGCCGGCAAGGGCTGGGGCGCGATGTTCATTCCACGCATCGGCATGGAAGTGGTGGTCGATTTTCTTGACGGCGATCCGGACCGGCCGCTGGTGACCGGTTGCGTCTACAACAGCGACGCGATGCCGCCGTATGCACTGCCCGCGGAACAGACCAAATCGGTCATCAAAACCAACAGTTCGAAAAGCGGCGGAGGTTACAACGAACTGCGCTTCGAAGATAAAAAAGACAGCGAAGAAATCTTCATTCAGGCCGAGAAGGACTATAACCGGGTCGTCAAGAACAATGACACGCTGAAAGTCGGTTTCGAAAAAGCAGACAAGGGTGACCAGACCATAGTGATCAACCATGACCAGAGCCTGGAAGTTGGTAACGACCGCAAGGTCAAGGTCGTCAACGACCATACCGAAGAAGTCGGCAACAACCAGACCATCACCATCAAGGCCGACCAAAAGGTCGATGTCACCAAGACCATCGTGATCGAAGCCGGCACCTCGATCGAGCTGAAAGTTGGCGGGTCCAGCATCAAGATCGAGGGGTCAAAAATCACGATCAAGTCGGTCGAGATCGCCATCGAGTCCAGCGCGACGACCGAGATCAAGGCCGGTGCAACGATGACCGTCAAGGCCGGCGCGATCATGACGATCGAAGGAGCGATGGTGAAGATCAATTGATGCATCTGTCATGTAAATATTTTCGAGGAATCCTGCCTGTTCGAGGAGTTTGGTTTGTGGCAACATGTAGCACTTTAGCAATACTTCATCCGGCCTAACTGCAAGCGACGAAACCATGTCATTGACTCTGCGTATCCTGACTTACCGCAACCAGCCACTACCGATGCCGACGGCTGCAATGTTTTCCGGCGACGGTGGCACGATCGGACGCTCACCCGACAATCTGCTGGTGCTCGATGATCCCAAAAAATACATTTCCCGTACCCATGCCCGCGTCGCCTTGCGCGGCATGCAGTACGTGCTGACCGATACCGGCAGCAACCCGAGCATCATCAATGACAGGCCGCTTGGCAATGGTCGCGAAATCGCGCTTGGCGATGGCGACCGGATCCTGATCGGCGACTACCTGATCGAGGCATTGCTGGCGAGTGACGTCAGCGAAGAGGCGACCGTCATGGGCCTGCCGGCCAGTGCGCCGTCGGTGCCGCAGCAGTTGGTACCACCGTTGGCACCACTGCCGCTGTTCGAGCCACCGCCCGTTGTTCCCGTAAAGGCACCGCTGATTCCGGCCATTCCCGGCTGGCCGCAAGAGCAGGTCGCGCCGGTGATGCAAACGGCGCTGCCTGATCCGCTGGCTGCAGCAAGCATTCTGGACATGCGCAGCGGCACTGCGCTACCGGCATTCGGTGACGATGATCCGCTCGGCCTGAACCTGTTCGGCACCAGTCCGTCGGCGGCAAAGATCAACGCGCTGCGCGCCGCCGAAAGCGATCATGTCTCGCCGGAGAACCAGCTGTTCGGCGCGTCACCGGCCTATGTGCCGGTGCAACCTGTACTGCCTGTCACGCCTGCCGCGCCTGTCGCACCTGTCGCACCATCGTCGTCGATGATCCCCGATGACTACGATCCGCTGGCCGAATTCGTACCACGCAAGGTCGCTGCACCGGTTGAAGTTGCGTCGCCAGTGACCGTGCCCGCACTGCCGATCGAACCCGAACCATTTGTGCCGCAGGCACCGGTGCGGCCGCAATTGCCGGAGCTGCCGGAGTTGGCAGTACCGCCGCCGTCATCACCAGCACAGCAAATTGCACCGCCGCGCGCTGACCCGCCTCCCGCGCAGTGCGCTGCGCCGACCGCGTTGTCCGGTTCCGACGACGCCGTCCTGAAGGCCTTGCTCAAGGGACTCGGCTTGCCCGATCTGGCGACCACCCGCAGCGGTCCGGAGATCGCCGAACTGGTCGGTGCGATGTTGCGCGAAGCAACTACCGGCACCATCGACATCCTGATGGCGCGTGCAATGACGAAGCGCGAAAGCCGCATCGAGATGACGATGATGTCGAGCCGCTCGAACAATCCGCTGAAATTTTTTCCGAATGCAGAGAGCGCACTGACGCAGATGCTGACCAACGCGATGGCCGGTTATCTGCCGCCGGTGGCGGCAGTGAGCAACGCCTTCGATGACCTGAAGGCGCACGAACTGGCGGTCATTGCCGGCATGCACGCAGCGCTGGCAGCCGTGCTCAAGCGCTTTGATCCGACGGCTATCGAAGCCCGCCTCGACGTGCCCGGCATGATGGACAAACTGATGGCCTCATCACGCAAGGCCAAGATGTGGGACCGGCTGGTGCAGCTGTACGCCGAGATTTCGAGCGACGCCGACGAAGATTTTCAGCGTCTGTTCGGTGAGAAATTTTCCAGTGCCTATGAAGAACAGATCGACCGCCTGCATCAGCTTGCCAGACAGGCCAGCAGCGGCAACGCCGAACCCCGATAGTGAGAAAACATGTCCTGGAATAGCAAAGTAGTCTGGTCCGAAGGCATGCTGCTGCAGCCTCAACATCTGCAGCAGCATGACCGGTACTTGCAGGCGCAGCTCGAAGCTCGGGTGCGCGACTTGCAGCCTTACGGCTGGGGCCATGCCCGTCTGCAGATCGACCAGCAGCAACTCGCGCTGGGCAAACTCGCGCTGCAAGCGTGCGCGGCGGTGCTGCCCGACGGCACGCCATTCGACCTGCCGTCCGATGACGACCTGCCGCTGCCGCTCGATATCCCGGTCGATGCGCGCAATGTGCTGGTAGTGCTGGCCTTGCCGGTGCGCCGACCCGGTATTGCCGAAGTCGATAATGCCGCGTCAGCTGACAATTTCGCGCGCTTCCATAGCAGTGACTATGAAGCGCAGGACAGCAACGGCCTCGACAACCGCGCGCTGATGCAAGTCGGCAAATTGCGCTTGCGACTGGCGCTGCACAGTGAGGTTGCCAACGCCCACGCCACGCTGGGCATCGCCCGCATCATCGAGCGACGTCCCGATCACCGCGTCGTGCTCGATCCGTCGTACTGTCCGCCTTGCCTCGATATCCGCGCGGCACCGGCACTGGGTGCGTTTGCCGACGAGCTGGTCGGCTTGCTGCATCAGCGCGGCGAAGCCGTCGCGTCGCGGCTGTCGCAACCGGGTGCCGCCGGCGCGGCTGAGATTGTCGAATTCCTGATGCTGCAATTGCTCAACCGGGTCGAGCCGCTGTACGCGCATCTGGCCGGCATGACCGGTCTGCATCCCGAAGCGCTGTTCCGGCAACTGGTGCAGCTGGCCGGCGAACTGGCGACGTTCACCCAGCCCGACAAGCGCGCCCGCACGTATCCGGTCTACCGCCACGACCAGCTGGCCGAAACCTTCAAGCCGCTCATCGATGATTTGCGCAAGTCGCTGTCGGTGGTGATGGACTCACACGCGGTGTCGATCACGCTCGAAGAACGGCAGTTCGGCATCCACGTGGCGGTCATCCCCGACAAGGAATTGCTCAAGAGCGCGACCTTCGTGCTGGCCGTCAATGCGCAGTTGCCGCCGGACGTGGTGCGCACCAGTTTCCCGCCGCAAGTGAAGATCGGGTCGGTCGAAAAAATCCGCGATCTGGTCAACCTGCAGTTGCCCGGCGTCGGCTTGCGGCCGCTGCCGGTGGCTCCCCGTCAGTTGCCATTTCATGCCGGCTATACGTATTTCGAACTCGACAGTAGCAGCGAATACTGGAAGCAGCTGGCCACCTCGGCCGGTTTCGCGATGCATGTTGCCGGTGATTTTCCGGGCTTGCAGATGCATTTCTGGGCGATCAGAAAGTAGACCATCATGAGTAGTCACGACAGCCCGAACGACCCCCGCGACCCGGACGCCGATTCCGAACGCACGATGATGATTCCGACGCCGGGTGGTCGCCGCACTGCGGCCGCTGCGCCGGGTGCGGCTGCGCCAGTGGCCGCCGCTACCAGCGCCGGTACACTGCCGCAGTTGCATGGCAGCGGTCTCAATGCGCTGGTGCGCGCCGCCAATCCGCTGCTCGACCTGATCATGCCGTTGCGCTCGATGGTGAACTCGCCCAACCTCGAACTGCTGCGCCAGCAACTGGTCGCGGCAGTCAAGACTTTCGAGAGCGAGGCCAAGGCGGCGCAGGTCAATTCGGAAGCGATTGCGGCAGCACGCTTTGCGTTGTGCACGTTTGTCGATGAGACCATCTCCGGGACACCGTGGGGCGGCGGGGGTGCCTGGGCCAGTCGCAGTCTGCTGGTGACGTTTCACAATGAAGCCTTTGGCGGCGAAAAGTTTTTTCTGATCCTGCAACGACTGACGCAGGATATTCCCGGCAATATCGACGTCCTCGAACTGATGTACCTGTGCCTGGCGCTTGGCCTGGAAGGACGTTATCGCGTCATCGACCGTGGCGCGGAACAGCTGACCACCTTGCGCGAGCGCTTGCAGCAACTGATCCAGACCCAGCGCGGTGCGCACGAACCGGAGCTGGCGCTGCGCTGGCGCGGCTTGCAGGTCGCGCGCAAATCGCTGTTGCGACTGATGCCACTGTGGGTCATGGCCGCTCTCGCCGGGGTGCTGCTGCTGGTCGCGCAATTGACCTTCAGCCATTGGCTCAATCGCGATTCCGATCCGGTCTTTGCGTCGTTGATGGCGACCAGGGTCACCGTGCCGCCGGTGGTGATAGCGGCGGCTCCGGTCGTGCCCAAGGTGGCACCGGTACGTGTCGCCGGTTTCCTTGCGCCCGAGATCGCGCAAGGCCTGGTCAGCGTGGTCGAACTGGATGATCGCTCGACC
>CANFED010000206.1 GCA_947445995.1 Oxalobacteraceae bacterium
CGACCAGCACCGCACCGGCGGCAGCAATCGGATAGCTGCCGAGGCCACCGATGATCGCACCGACGAAACCCTTCAGACCGATCAGGAATCCGCTGTCGTAGTAGATCGTCGTCAGCGGCGCAATCAGCACACCGCACAGCGCGCCCAGTCCTGCCGCCAGCGTGAAGGCGGTGCGTCCGGCCTGCGTGGTGCCGATGCCGACCAGTTGCGCGCCTAACCGGTTCACGGCGGTCGCGCGCAAGGCCTTGCCGGACAAGGTGCGCTCGAAATACAGATACAACGCGCCGATCAGCAGCGCCGACACGACCAGGATCACCAGGCTCTGGCCGCTGATCTGCAACGCGCCGAATTCGAAACGCGCATCCGAAAACGCAATGGTGCGCGAGCCTTCCGCACCGAACAGCACCAGTCCGGTTCCGAGTAGTGCGAAGTGCACGCTGACCGAGACGATCAGCAGTACCAGCGTGCTGGCTTCGGCCAGCGGCTGAAAAGCCAGCCGGTAGATCATCGGTCCCATCGGTATGACCAGCGCCAGTGTCAGTACGACCTGCAGCAGCATCGGCAATTGCGCATTGCCAAACTGGCGTGTCAGTCCGTACAGCAGCAGCGGCAAGGCGATGAACTTGACGAAGGCCAGCGGCGCACGGCGCAGCGAGGTAACGGCTTCCTGCAGGAACACCGCGACACCGAGTCCGACCAGCAGCGTTGCCGAGTGAGGAAACTTATCGGACTGCATGGCCGCCAGTGTCAGCGCACCGAAGGCGACGAACTCGCCTTGCGGAATGAAGATCACGCGCGTAACCGAGAAGACGAGCACCAGCGCGAGCGCCAGCAAGGCGTAGATCGCACCGCTGGTGATGCCATCCTGCGCGAGGATGGCGGCGATTGAAAAATCCATGCGGGGGAGTGTTCCTTAAATTGAATGCGGTCGTGCAGTGGTTCGGTGCAATGCCCTTCAGTTATTGCACCCTACTTGCCGCATGCGGATTGTGGAGGGTGGGCACGGCTTGTTGTGCCCACGCGCGCGCCTCCGATACCTCTGCCAAATCCATCATTCGGTGCGAATTTCGCGTGGACACGATACCCCCTGTGCCCGCCCTACCAACTTACTCAGCCAACTTCCACTTGCCATCCACGATCTTCACCATCACGCGCGCACGCTGATCGAAACCCAGATGGTCGGTCGGACTCATGTTGAAAATCCCATGCGCACCCGCAAGGTTGCGGGTATTTTCAATCGCATCACGCAGCCCCTTGCGGAATTCCTTGGTGCCCGGCTGCCCATGCTTGAGTGCTTCCGGCACCGCGTTCGCCATCAGCAAACCGGCATCCCAGGCATGTCCGCCAAAGGTCGAGACGGTGCCGACGCCGTACATTTTTTCGTACGCGGCCTTGTAGGTCAGTGCCGAAGCCCGGACCGGGTTCGACGCCGGCAACTGCTCGGCCACCAGCATCGGTCCTGATGGCAGCAGTGTGCCTTCGCAATCCTTGCCGCATACGCGCAGGAAGTCGTTGTTGGCCACGCCGTGGGTCTGATAAATCGCGCCCTTGTAGCCGCGTTCCTTGAGAGTTTTTTGCGGCAAGGCCGCTGGCGTGCCGGCACCGGCGATCAGCACGGCATCGGGATTGGTCGAGAGGATTTTCAGGATCTGGCCGGTGACCGAGGTGTCGGCGCGGGCGAAGCGTTCGCTGGCCGTGATCTTGATGTGGCGCAGGTCGGCCAGCTTGGCGAATTCGCGATACCAGCCTTCGCCATACGCATCATTGAAGCCGATGAAGGCGACCGACTTGATACCGGCTTCGGCCATCCGCGCGGTGATCGCGGTCGACATGTGCGAATCGTTTTGCGGTGTCTTGAAGACCCACAGGCGCTTGCCTTCAACCGGTTCGATGATCGAGGCCGAGGCCGCCATCGAGATCATCGGCGTGCCGGCATCGGCCACCAGTTCGATCATGGCCAGCGAATTGGGCGTGATGGTCGAACCGATGATCAGGTCGACCTTGTCTTCGGTGAGCAGCTTGCGGGTGTTCTTGACGGCGGTCGTGGTGTCGGTCGCGTCATCGAGAATGATGTACTCGACGCTCTTGCCGGCGATGGTTTTCGGCAGTAGCGCGATGGTGTTTTTTTCCGGGATACCGAGCGAGGCGGCCGGGCCGGTGGCCGATACGGTCACGCCAATCTTGATCTGGGCGACGGCTTGACCGGCAAAGGCGACTGTCGCCAGTGCAGCAAGCGATGGGACCAGCAAAGGGACCAGCAAGGTTTTGATGTTCATGGGGGCGCTCCGCTATTGTTTGAATTGTCGCTAATCCGTGACCGGACTGCAGCGCCAGAGTGTAGCGGTTCAGTGCAGCACGGACAAGCAACACGCGGCTTATAGCAGAACCGCGCGTCCCACGGCGAGGATCGGTCCGCTCGGACGCGGCAACGGCGATCCGCCTTGCGGCTCCAGCGTCACTTCAAACAACTGGTTCGGACTCATGCCCGGCAACCTGCTCAAGGCAATCTCGGTCGGCCGGTCTGTGCGCACCAGGCCCAGCGAAGTCGGACCGGCCGCGCCAACCGGCTTGGTCCAGAATTGCACCGACTTGCCAGCCGCGACGGTGGTCGGCGAGAGCGGGCGCAAACGCACCACACGGTCGTCAATTTCGACCAGCCAGTTGGTGCCGGTAGCCGGTGCCTGCAGCACCGCGAGGAATTGCGGTGCACTGACCTCTTGTGGCACCACCGTGGCCAGTTTCAGGACCAGCAAGGCCGAAGCGGCAACACCGATGGCACCACTGAAACGCCAGAACGACAGGCTATTCCACAGACCGCGACCGGGCGTCCTGTTACGGGCGCGGGTGCTGTCGGCCAGACTGCGTTCGATGCGTTTCCACAAGCTCGCAGCTGGCTCGACCGGCTGCGGTGGCGGGGCCATTTCCAGCAGACGATCGCGCCAGAAGCCGACCGCAGCAACCAGCGCGCGGTTATGCAGCAACTCCTGCTCGAACGCAGCCAGCTGCGCCAGCGGCAACACGCCCAGCACATATTCACCAGCCAGCAAGTCCAGTTGTTCGGGGTCCTGAAAATTCATGAGAGGCAGTCCTTTAAAGCCAGCAAGCCGCGCCGGGTCCATGCCTTGATGGTACCGAGTGGCCGTACCAGCGAACTGGCGATCTGGGTTTGCGAAAAACCGTCGACATAGGCGAGCAAAATGCAGGCCCGTTTGTCCTCGTCGAGTTGTTGCAGGCACAGATGCAGTGCACCGCTCTCGCGACCGCGCGAAAGACTTTGCAGCGGGTCATCGGCCGCATCGGGCACCTCGTCGAGCAACGCTTCTTCGGCTCCCGGCAGCGCCGGATCACGCCGCAGTTGTCGCACCACGTCGAGCGCACGATGGCGCACCACGCTGTAAATCCAGCCACGCGCCGAACCCAGCGCCGTGTTGTACGTGGCCGCTTTCTGCCAAATGCGCAGGAAGGCGTCATGCACCACTTCGTCCGCCAGTTCGCGCCGCACGACGATACGCAGCGCAACGCCGAGCAGCCAGCGTGCTTCATGATCATACAAACGGCGCAGCGCTTTTTCGTCGCCACGCGCGCAGTCAAACAGGTGCGCTTCGTAGTCAAACGTGGTGTCGTGAATCACCATCGCGCCGCCGTTCGGAAGAGCGCCATGCCGTTCATCGCAATCGGAAAAATCATCTGCACAGGGCTATCCGTAAAATGGAAAAAGGTTCCAACGATAGCGTTGATTCGCGCTACTTTCAATGACGCGCGCAGCCCTGTTTCGTACCCGTCTTGGTTACTCTGTTACTCGGTACCGCCCACTGCCAGCGGCGCTACCGAGCCACATCAGATGGCTTTGTAGAAGTAGTAATCCGCCTGGTACTTGACCAGCTTCTTGCTACCCATGACGGCCTGGCTGCAGACATCGGCCGGTGCCACGCCGCCAATGGTATTGAGGCGCTGGATATACGTCACGCCGGTCATCGCGCCGCTACCCACGGCAAGGTTTGCCTGAACCAGTTGCAACGGGATCGCGCCGGCCACGCCCGGAGCGACGGCGAGTTGCTTGCCGCCGACCTTGCTGCCATCGTTCGATTCCCAGGTCGGGCCACCGTAGTATTTGCCGACGGTGGCTTTGTTCTTGTCGAGCAGCAGCGCATCCGGACCAGTGAAGACCCAGGCGAACGCGCCTGGCATGTCGGCCTTGGCACGGCATTCGTAGTTCAGGTCACCGGCACCGACTGCCATCATCGCGACCTTGTTACCGGCCGGGACTGTCACGGCAGCAGGGGCTTGCGGTGTCGCCATCGACGTCGACATCGGTGCCATCGTCGAACAGGCGGACAGCAAAGTAGTAAGGGCAACAGCAGCAACGGCGATCAGCGGACGGTTCATGAAATTCTCCTGAGATGGTAGGGTTGAGGGCGATCAGTGCGACGCCTTACCCTCTACTACGCTGAACTTTCCGGAGCGGATGCAGCAATTCGACAATATTGTTGAGGCCTGTGCAGCGCCACGTCTCACAACGTCCGCCGGAAAACCCTTACACTCAGCTTCTTCCCTGCCGCCACCTTTTCCCTTGATGCCTAACGACCGCGCCCACACCCATCCGCTGGCGATTGCCTTTGCCCTGTCGCTGGGAGCGGCGATTTCACTGGGCATGTCGCGCTTTTCGTATGCACTGCTGCTGCCGTCGATGCGTGCTGATCTCGACTGGTCGTATCTGCTGGCCGGCGCACTGAACACCGCCAATGCACTCGGTTATCTGATCGGCGCGCTGGCCACACCGACGCTGCTGCGGCGTTACGGTGCGCAGACCGTGCTCCTCGCCGGTGCCGTGCTGACGGCGCTGTTTCTAATTGGCTCGGGACTCGTTACCGATGCCGCCATCCTGCTGGTGCAGCGTCTGCTGGCCGGGATTGCCAGCGCGCTGATGTTCGTCACCGGCGGCGTGCTGGCGGCACGACTGGGTTCGCTGCACCCGCAACGGGCCGGGCTGCTGATCGGGATTTATTACGGTGGTACCGGCCTGGGCATCGTGTTGTCAGCCTTGCTGGTGCCGGCCACCACGCTGCTGGCGCACGCTAGCGCGCATTCCTGGCAATGGGCCTGGCTGGCGCTCGGAGCGATGTGTTTGCTGGGGACGGCAGTGATGGCGCTGCCGGTGCGCAGCATCGATGGCAAGGCAGCGCCGGCCAGCGTGCATGACCGCTTTGACTGGCGGCCGTTTCGTTTCGGTCTGGCCGGCTATTTCATGTACGGAGTTGGCTATATCGGCTACATGACTTTTGTCGTCGCGCTGCTGCGCGAACAGGGCATGTCGGCCGGACTGATCACGCTGTTTTATTCCGGCCTCGGACTGGCTGTGATGGCGTCGTCGCGCATCTGGGCGGGCTTGCTCGACCGCAGTCGTGGCGGCCGGGCGATGGCGCTGCTCACTGGCTTGCTGGCGATCGCCACGCTACTGCCGGCACTGACCGCGCAACCGCTGCTGGTGTTCGCATCGGGCCTGCTGTTTGGCGGCGTGTTCCTGTCGGTGGTGGCATCGTCGACCGCGCTGGTGCGGCACAACGCGCCGATGGCGGCGTGGTCGGGCGGCATCGGTGCCTTCACCAGCGTGTTCGCGTTTGGCCAGATCGTCGGTCCCGGCGTGGTCGGCTGGATCGCCGATGGAACCGGCGGCCTGCAACGCGGACTGGTGTTTTCGGCGCTGGCTTTGCTGGTTGCCGCGCTGCTGGCATCACGTCAACGGGCACTCGGATGATGATGCCCGCCGATGTCGTCAAGCTGATTTTTCTGGCGGCGCTGTGGGGCTGCTCGTTTATTTTTCTGCGTATTTCGGTACCTGAGATCGGTCCGATGATGACGGCGCTGCTGCGCGTCTCGCTGGCCGGCGTGGCCATGCTGGCATATGCGCGACTGATCCGCGTACCGATGTCCTGGCGACGCAACCTGCGGCCGTATTTTCTGGTGGCAGTGTTTGCCGCAGTGATTCCGTTTTCGTGTTTTTCGTATGCATCGCAATATTTGCCGGCAGCTTACTCGGCGGTACTCAATTCGACCAGCCCGTTATTCGGCGCGCTGTTTTCGGTGCTCTGGCTGGCCGAGCGTCTGTCGGTACAAAAACTGGCCGGGCTGGCGTTGGGCATCGGCGGCGTCGCGGTACTGGTCGGTGCCGGTGCGCTGGTGCTCGATCTGAACGTCCTGCTGGCGGCTGCCGCCTGCCTGTTTGCAGCGGCCTGTTATGCGGCGTCGAGCATCATCGTGCGCAAGACCGGGCACAGCCTTGATGGCCATCACATCCATCCGATCGCGATGGCCACCGGGTCGATGGTGCTGGGTGCGCTAGTGATGTTGCCGCTTCTACCGTTCGTGCTGCCACCGGTCTGGCCATCGACCCGCACCCTCTTCAGCGTGACCTGCCTGGCGCTGTTGTCGTCGGGCGTGGCGCAGGCGCTGTTCATTCCGCTGATCGTACGGATCGGACCGACACGGGCGATGTCAGTGGCGTTTCTGATTCCGCTCTTCAGCATGTTGTGGGGTTACCTGTTCCTCGGCGAACCGGTCGGCCTGGCCACGCTGGCCGGCGCGGCCATCGTGCTGATGGCGATGGGACTGGTGCTGTCGGCGTCGCAGGCGGGACCGAAAGACACGGTGAACATCGAGACGTGATCTGCGCGTTTGGCATTGCCGGGTGACGGAGGATGAAGCGTTTCAGTTACCGTAGTCAGGGCATTTGGTGCAATGCCCTGTGGTTATTGCACCCTGCGATTGAGCGTTAGTCGTAGGGGTTGATGTTGATGTTGATGTTGATGTTGCCTTTGACCTGCCCCGCATTGAGACAGCTGCCAAAAGTCGGAGTCAGTCAGGGGATAAGAGGGACGCATGTCTGAGGTGAAGCAGGGGTTTCGGATCGCATGCGATCCGTCTGCGTAACGGGATTCGCTTGTAAGCGAATCTGCGCCCTTC
>CANFED010000207.1 GCA_947445995.1 Oxalobacteraceae bacterium
AGCGCACCAACGACGGCTGCATGGCGGGCCATCTGAGCAGGAGCAAGGTGGGCATACCGCCGCACCATCTCGGCAGACTTCCACCCTCCCATTTCCTGCAAGTCATACAACGGCGTGCCGTTCTGGACCAGCCAGCTTGCCCAGGTGTGGCGCAGATCATGCCAGCGGAAATTTTCGATGCCGACGCGTTGCAAGGCACTTCTCCATGCTTTGGTATTAACCTGGCCGATCGGCTTGCCACCATACGTAAAGACCGACTGCGGGTGCTTGCCCAACTGCGCCTGCAACACCTCCATCGACAACTCGCTAAGCGACACGTGGATATCTTCCTTGCCCTTTGCTTTGTCGCCAGGAATCCACGCGGTCTTGCGTGGCAAGTCCACTTGATCCCAGTCGAGATGAATGACGTTCGACTGACGCAATCCTGTTGCCAACGCAAATAGGGCCAGATCCCGTTGATGCGCCGGCAGTTCGGCAAGCAACCGCTTGACCTGGTCCGGCGTAATCCACCGCACCCGACGCTTCGCCTCCTTGTAGAGCTTCACCTGCGGCGCCTTGTCGATTCATTCCCACTCCAGCGTCGCCTTGCGTAAAACAGACCGGATCAGTGCCAGATACCGGTTCGCAGTGGGTGCGCTCGCTTCGGCACGCTTGCACTCGCCGATTGCAATGATCTCGTCGCGGGTAATGTCGACCAGCATTCGCCCACGTAAAAACTGTTGCAACCACGCCAGTTTCTTTATGTCATCCTGATGAGTGCGTTTGTGTCCGGTTTCGTTAAGCCACTGGAGTCCCTGCATCGTCCCAGGTGTACTTGGGCCGCTCTCCGAGCTTTTGGACTCGCCAGCTTTCTGTTTTAAGTCGGTCGTGCAATTCTCTCGCTTTGGCTTTATTTTCTGTTTCAGCAGAGCATCTAATCCGCTCTCCTGATGGTGTGGCGAAATCGATCCACCACGTATTTTTGCGTTTATAGAGTGACATGATTGGTCCTTTCTCGGTGTCACTTGCAGTGCTTGCCGCTCAAAAGCATAATGCCCGCGTACGTAGTCGGCAAGGTCGTCATCGATAAAAATCCAGGACTTGCCAGGCTTGGCGCCCGGTAACAAGCCCCGTTTGGCACGCCGGTGCACTTCCTCGGGATGCATGTGGAGAAACGTCGCCGCCTGAGCCAGATTGATCGTTTGCATGGATTCCTCCAGATCGTCGATAGTCGTTGATTGGTCTCGTAATTTCTATTCAGTACTTCTATTGTCGACAGCTAACTGTGTAATGTCGCACTCAAGTTGGAAATCGCTTCTCGCTGCGGGTAGGTCTCTGGTCACCCTGATCAACTTTTTTAAAGCCGTCTTAGTAACCCGCCTCATCGTGATCATATATTTTCAGGCCGACAGACGAGATAACGGCATCCAACGTGCCACTGCACGCAGGTCGCAAGTCATTAGCAGAAGAAAGGGATCGATCATGGAAGCCTTATCCGTTCACCGATCGGAGCACATGGCAACTCAGCACCTCGACGAATAAACGCCAAACAAATTGCGTGACAAAGCTCTGGGAAAGGACAGGTATCGTCTGCAACGTGGCGTTGGGAAAATTATCAGGGGAGCGCCAAACCCGTGGAGATCAGACTAGCTCCGTCTAGCAGCAAAAACCACCCAAAAAAGCCCACTTTTTAGTGGGCTTACGAGGGTGATGCCACCAGCATTGACAGTCAATGTTCGCTGCGACACGTTATTTGGAAGGGACCGATGTACCCGTTGCCGACGTGGCAGCCGCCTGACTTGCCGCTGCCGCGCGGTCCTTCTTGTTCGCCTGATGGCGACCAATTACACAACCCACACCGGCACCAATCACTGCGTGCTTGCCAGCGACATGACCGGCCACGCTGCCGACAGCGGCACCGGCTAGACACCCCTTGGCACTGGCCTCGCCGGCTAACAACGTCGCACAGGCGAGTACAACCAGGGAAAATTTAGAAATGTTCATGGACAGCTTTCAAAAGTGATTTCAATGAATGATGGGATGCATTCCGTAGCCCACGCCGCACGTGGACTACGGATGAAGTAACTTCGCCGAGGTTCCCTGATAGATCGGTTCCCGCGCCGCAATTAACGAATGTGGCTAACCGCGACGTTGCGACTGACTACGTTTTCATGACGCTCGCGCCGTTCGTCATTGCGCGCAACGACCGCATCATGTCGGACATGACGTTCGTGGGACAAGGCACGACGGTCCTGATGCAAGTCCAGTTTTTGGCGGTTGATCGCGTGCTGCTCCCGCAAACGGGCATTATTGGCACGCTGTGCACCGGCCAGATCGCCGCGCGACAGGGCGGCATTTTCGCGATGCTGATCGGCACTGCGGGCGTGCCGGTCAGCCTGCAATGCATGCTGGTCATGATGGATGTCCTGCTTCGTAGTTTGTACTGCCGCCGACTCCTGGCGAATGGCATGATTGTCGGCGCGGATCTCGCGGGTCTCCTGACGAATGGCAGCATTGTCTTGCTTGACTTGTGCCACGGGTGCGCTTTGTGCAAAGACGGAAGCACCGAGGATTGATAAAAGGGTAGCGACTATAAGAGAGGAGGTTTTCATGATCAGCATTCCAGTTCAAGAGAAGGTGCGGTAGGACCGTCGCTGCGGCATGCCTCCAACAACGTGATCTGGTGCATCTCCGAACACGACGAAGCCGTAAGCCGTGTTGCAAATTGTGAATAACCGGGCACCAACCACAAGATGCTGCGGCTTGAGCAGCAACAGTGAAAGGCCTCGGCTTATTGATTAATATCCATGTCGTGGATATAGTATGGACAATTAACTCAAAAGGAACCGCCATGACCATGCACATCAATCTGTCGCCGGAAATGGAAGGATTTATCAAGGGAAAGGTAACGAACGGCTTTTATGGGAATGCCACCGAGGTGATCCGGGATGCAATTCGCCGCATGCAGTCCGAGGAAATCCGCCTTGCAGCATGGCAGTTGGCCATCAGGCAAGGTGATGAACAACTCGACCGGGGCGAAGAAATCGCTTACTCGTCCCGGACACGCGATACGATCACAGAACTTGCCATAGCGGCCATGCATGGTGCCAAGCCACTGGACCCGGATGTCCTCCCGTAAGCCTTGTCAGCTCGTCCTTTCTGTAAAGGCGATGCAAGATTTCATCGATATCCTGCGATATACCGGCGAGACCTGGGGTGAAAATCAACTAATGATTTATCGCGACAAGCTTGATGGCGCACTAGAGGCCATTGGCCGCAATCCCGCTCTCGGACATCGTCGGGCGGACTTGCCGCAGACACATTGTGCTTACTTGGTGGGATCTCATGTCATTGTCTACCGTCAGCGCGAAGGAACTGTTGCCGTCGTCCGTATCCTGCATCAGCGCATGAGCTTGGGCAGGCGCACTTGATACGCCAAATCCTCTGCCTTCCGTTGTTTGTCATACGGCGAGCTTGGATCACGGTTACCACATCCTAAAAAAGCACACGGCGCAAAGCCCACGATTAACCCGTCCGAGACGGCACCTTACCAACCAAGTCAGCCTACGGAATCAACTAAACAAGTATGCAGTTATCGCGGTTGCTGCTCCTGCAGCTCCCACTTTTTTGACCGTATCTGTCACCGACTGCGGAAACGCTTTCGTCCCACGTAGCATCTCGACCAGGTTATGACCAGTCGCAATGATTGCCGACATCTCCATCGCCCCGATGATCCGGTCATCGATCGTGTTGTGCGCCATCTCGTCCAGGTCGTGGTTGACCATGTCGGTAATCGTCGCATTGTCGATCCCGCTGGCATGCACACTGCCAGCCATGCGTTCGGCGGTTTCATTGGTGACGCTGACGTCAATGTCGGGATAGCGCGCCATGTGTTCGTTCACATAGGCCGAGCTGTCTGTGGCCTTCAGCTGCATGGTACTGACGACCTCATGCGTTTCGGCATTCAATATCTCGACATCTGCTCCGGCATGATTGGTATCTGCATACATCTGCGCATAGGTGTCGGTATGCGTACTGTTGTACTGATGCACCCACAATTCTTCGTGATAAATACCTTTGACATTGCTCGCGATGCCCTTCAACTGGTCAGCATCATATTCTGCAAGGTAGTCACTCAACTCGGCTTCGCTGGCAGCGCCCAGTGTGGTGTCCGATCGCCGCAAGGCAGCTAGCACCAGCTGACTTTCCTCGCTGCCGTCCACCGCCGTACCGGTCATCAGCGCATAGAACACGCCACCAATCACATACTCGCTATGGGCCGACGTTGCTGCCTGATCTGGTACGCTAAAACCCGTACTGACAGACTCAACAGCATCTGCAGCGGCATCACGAAAGCCGTCAATCACTACCCGTTGAAAATCGGTAAGGACATGCTGCCGGAAGGCGATGGCATTTTTCAGATCGAGCTGGATGCAGATGGCATCGGCATGTTCGACCAGCGTCGCCTGCAACGGCAACAACGAATTGACCAGCCAATCCTGCGCAATATCGGCATCGAAAGGCCGGGCTGGAGTGGTCCGCAGCTCATCGATCAGCGCAATCAGTAGCCAGCACGATTGCACGATGCGCTGTTCGGGTGCCGAGAGGGATTCGTAGGTGCGCCGCGCGGAACCCAGCAGCTTGTAGGCGCTCAATCCGACCACCACACTCAACCCGCCCGTGAGCACTGCCCCGGCAGCCATGCCACCGCCGAGCAAGCCGCCTACCCAGGCCAGCGTGGCATTGGTCGCTGCCGCGCCCGACAGGCTGGCAATCGCCGTGCCGGTGCCGGCCGTACCGAAGGTGCTCACCAGCGTCAGCATCAGGCCACTGGTGGCGATACCGGTGATTTTCGACGCCATTGCAGCACCAAACTGGCCGGCGACCTGGTCGGCTTCGGTGGCGCTGATCTGCATGATGCAGGCCGACAAGTGATTCAGCTCGGCGCGGGTGCTGGCGAGCAAGGCATCGGTGGACTCTGGCGGGAAGTAGGGTTTGATGGTTTCGCGCGCGGAGCCGTAGGCGTGTTCGGCTGCATTGCGGGCTGTGACCAGTTTCTGGTCGAGTGCGTGTTGCTTGATGAATGCAGCGGTTTGGTGGTGGACTGACTCGCTGACCGCGCTGGCGACCTTGCTCAAGCCGGATTGTTCGGAGTAACGGCTCGCGGCGTCCAGACCTTGCGTGGCCAAGTTCGAGGTTACTTGCCGAAGTGCTGCGACTTTTTCTGCGATGCCGTAGGACTCGTCAGTTCGCTTCGCCACCGCGCCGATTATTTCACCGGCAGCTTTGGCTTTTGTGGTGACGGCGTAGCGGTCGTCGAATTTCTTCAAGCTGGCAGTGCCGGTATCGATTGTGCTGGATGCTTTGGCTGCCAATTGCTCACCGACAGCCATTGCGATTTTCTGTGCCTGGCGATACCAAGGAAGTTCTTTTGTCATGGGATCTATCCTCAGTGATTTGATCAGGCGACTGCGTGTTCGACCATGACCTCGGCGAGCTTTTGTTGTAGTTGGCTGGCTGCCGTGAGGCTGGATTTTAGTTGGTCGCAGAGGGTCATTATTTCATCCAGTTTCGCGACTATGCGGTGTTGTTCAGCAAGTGGAGGCATGCCGATCACCAAATTTAATATCTGCTCCCGAGTGACATTTTTCATCGAGCTACTTGTGCCGCCCGCAACAAGCGAATAATAACGACGAGAGAATGGTGACAAGTTAGCCAAATTAATAAAAAATTTATTGCAAAGGGACGACAAGCGAATTCGCACGATTTTGTCTGAAAGCATCAATTTTGAAGGACACTCTTCAACAACAACACTTCTCGCAACCAATTCAGAAGTATTTGCACGAGAAACGAGAAAGTCACCGCTTTCAACCACACAATCAGATCGAGCATCTAATGAAGCTGGGAGCGCTTTATTTTCATTGGGCAAAAATTTACCCCAAGAAATTGCACTTACCTTTAAAACACCCCAGCCATTTTCGATTCGTGGATACGATTCACAACTAGGGCTCCAACCCGCACCACTTTTATGGACAAGATCGCTAAGCCTGATCCAAGTCCAGCCAATCGGCAAACTAAACAGCTTTTCACCTGAGCCGATCGCCTTCAGTATTTTTTCTTTATTTATTCTTCCGTCAGAAATTAATTTAGATTTTTCGATCTGTAGTTTCTTTAACAACTCAATTGCGGATTCATCATTTGAATCTTGCGGCACCAACTTCCCCATCACCGCCAACTGCAACAACGTCTGCTTGAGCCCGTCAATACTGACCTCGGTAGAGAACAACGTATCGAAATGCGCAGCAATGCGCTCCCAGTTGGCGCTGAAGTCGTCTGCGTCTTGCGATTGGGTGAGTGTGCCGAGCAAATGGCTCACAAGTTGTTCGTGGGCTTCGGCGGCGTTGGTGTGTCGGGCTTCCAGTTGGTCGCAGAGCGCCATTAGTTCATCGACTTTGGCGACGATGCGGTGTTGTTCGGCCAATGGCGGCAACGGAAACGGATTCGATTCTAAAAATTCTTTTGGTAATCTTTTTTGTCCAGCAGTCCCCGTCATTTTTGTTTCACCAACATGCAAAAATAGAGGTGACTTTAAATAAGCGAGGACGTATCTTGGCGCAAGGGTTTTACCCAGTGGTCGGAGTATATGTAATTCTGTAGTTCCTGCGCCTATTCCACCAAGAAGGGATGAAAATACACAGGCTTTACTATTCTCGAAGCATGGGGTTATTTTAGCTACTCCAATATCCCCGTCTGAAAAGTGGGTAAATCCAGTTTTTATTTCGCCCCAAAGGCGAGGCTCTTGGTCATGAGGTGAATTGAATTTCGCTCCAATCATGGCCATCGGCACAAAGGATGTAAGCAATTCATCCTCAGCATTATTTCTAGGATTTACAACTGAAATAATTCCTAACCTTGACCATTCCCAGCCTATTGGCA